>NZ_JBFRER010000021.1:0-123928 GCF_052114405.1 Streptomyces sp. M-16
ACTGCCGCCTCAAAGGCGACGGAGTGCACCAAGCCATGCTCGGCATCGCCCGCCTGCACAACCTCGCCCTCGCCGGATAAGCCAGCGGATCGCACCGCGACCGACCCTGCCCAGGGCGACTCAAAGATCATTTACGGGACAAGTCTTAGGTACCGCATGCACGAACGATCCGGACTTCTGGGCCCTGGTCCGAATTCCGGGCCCGAGGAGTCGGGCTGCCGGCGCCACGGGATCGACTGGGGCCGGGCTGGGCCCCGAGCGGAGCTTGGTGGATCCGCCCCGGGCCCAGGGGCGGCCGACGCCCGCCCCGTCGGCCACCGTTGCCGTCCCGGCTCAGCAGCCTCCGCAGTTGTAGTAGAGGACGTCCCAGTGGTTGCCCTCGTCCGCGTAGACGTTGCCCGAGCCGGACTGCCACATGGGAGCTCCGTCGCCGCGCAGGCCGATGTAGGAGAACGTGCTCTTGACGTAGTTGGTGAGGCACGAGGCCTTCGCGTAGTCGAGTTTGTAGCCGTTCCAGTGGGAGTACGTGCCGCTCGCGTGGCCGGTCTCGGTGCCGCCGGTGATGTTCAGGGCGCAGCCGGTGGCGCTCTTCAGCGTCTGGGCGCCCTGGGCCGTCGCGAGGTTGAGCTGGTCGAAGGACGTGCAGGTCGGGTTGTTTCGGTCCGAGCAGTTGCCCGACGAGGACCATGTGATCCCGGCCTGGCGGAACATCGAGGTCGCCGTCGCATGGCTGATCTTGGTCGCCGCGTGGGCCTGTGTCGTGCCTGCCAATGCTCCGAAGCCCGGTGCGAACAGCGCGCCGAGGAGGAGTAAGAGTGCGGTGACGACGGATCGGGTCTTCACGTGGGAAGCCTCCTGCTGGGTGAACACGAGCGGTGGGGGCCGTGCCCGTACGGGTCGGGCACCGCGATGGTGCCCGACCGGGCCGCCGTTGCGCCAGAGGGCCGCGTCCCATGCAGCGCGGCCCCGGCTCCCACCTCCCCGGCACGGCACCTTCCCCTGCCGCTACGGAGGCCCGCACTGCCCGGCCGCGGGCCTCGCCGCACGCCCCGCCGCCCGTGGCGGCCGGGCCCCCGAGGGCACCCTCCGTACGGCACGGCAGGGCGGGGGTGTCCATCAGCCGTTGAGGTTGTGCATGAAATCCGGGGCGTAGCGGTCGCCGGAGGCGATGCCGCGGGGCGCGACGGCTTCGATCGCGGCGATGTCCTCATCGGTGATCGTCACGCCGGTGGCGGCGATGTTCTCCTCCAGGTACCCGCGCCGCTTCGTCCCCGGGATCGGCACCGCGCCCCGGCGCAGCACCCAGGCGAGGGCCAGCTGGGAGGGGGTGACCTCCTTGGCCTCCGCGAGGCGTCGGACGGCGTCGACGACCGCGAGGTTGCGGGCGAAGTTCTCCCCCTGGAAGCGGGGGTCCGTCCGGCGGAAGTCGTCGTCGGCGAAGTCGTCGGGGCTGGTGATGGCGCCGGACAGGAAGCCGCGGCCCAGCGGGGAGTAGGCGACCAGGCCGATGCCGAGTTCGTCGAGGGTGGCCTGCACGCCGTTGTCCTCCAGGCCCCGCTCGAACAGGGAGTACTCGGTCTGCACGGCCGTCAGGGGGTGGACGGCGTGCGCGCGCCGGATGGTGGCAGCGGCGGCCTCGCTGATGCCGAGGTAGCGGACCTTGCCCGCGGTGACCAGCTCCGCCATGGCGCCGATGCTCTCCTCGATCGGCACGTCCGGGTCGACGCGGTGCAGGTAGTACAGGTCGATGTGGTCGGTGCCCAGGTGGCGCAGCGAGCGGTCGGCAGCACGGTGGATGTAGGAACGGCGGCCGTTGTGGCCCCGGACGGCGCCGTCGTCGTCGATCTCGATGCCGGTCTTGGTGGCGATGACCACCTGGTCGCGGCGACCGGCGACGGCCTTGCCGACCAGCTGCTCGTTGACGAAGGGACCGTAGCCCTCGGCGGTGTCCAGCAGGGTGACGCCCAGCTCCAGTGCCCGGTCGATGGTGGCGAGCGATTCGGTCTCGTCGGTGGCTCCGTAGAAGGCGCTCATGCCCATGCAGCCGAGTCCTTCGGCGCCGACCTGCAGTCCCTGGGAGCCGAGTGCGCGCAGTTCCATGGTGTTCTCCTTGCGGGGGAAGCGACGGGTCCAGCAGTAAGTAACTAACTGGTTATCTACACGATGCACGAGCCCCGCCCCACATGTCAATAACCAGATAGTTACTTGCTAGCCTGGGGGCCATGGCACGTGATTCCAGCGCAACGAAGGCCCGTATCCTCGCGGCCGCCTTCGACGAGTTCGCCGAGTACGGTATCGCCGGCGCCCGGGTCGACCGCATCGCCGACACGGCCGGGGCGAACAAGCGGATGATCTACGTCTACTACGGCAACAAGGAAGGCCTGTTCGACCAGGTGCTCCTGCAGGCCGTGGAGCAGGGCGCGGAATCGGTCCCCTTCGACGCGGAGAACCTGCCCCGCTACGCCGGTGCCATTTTCGACCACCTGACGGCCGACCCGCGACTCATGCGCCTGGTGATGTGGAAGCGGCTGGAGCGCCCGGAGGCCACCGCCCTGGAGGCGGAGGCGTACGCACGCAAGGCGGCCTCCCTGGCCGCGGCCCAGCGCGACGGGCTTGTCGACCCCACACACGACCCGGCCGACCTGCTCGTCCTGGTCCTCGGCCTGGCCCAGGCCTGGTACACCACGACCGGTGGTGGCGGGAACCCCGAAGAGCACCGATCCGGCCATCGTGCGGCCGTGGTCGACGCCGTTGCCCGTCTGGTCGAGGTCCGCGAGCCCGCCCCGCGGAACCCGGCCGCCCGAAACGAGGGCACCCCGCCCCGGCGGGGAGCCGGCGCCCTCGGGGTGTGATCGCGGGGCCCTACGGGGAACAGGCGATGGTATGCCGGAAGTCGCACATCCCCCCGCCCCTCCCCTCCTCCGCCGCCGCCTGCGCCAGCTGCTGTCCAGGCGGCGGGACCCCGTGGTGGTGCAGAGCGTACGGTCCACCGGGGCCGCGGTGGTGTCGTACGTCATCGCACTCCGGCTCAGTGACGAGCCCGCCCCGCTGACGGCCCCGCTCACGGCCCTGCTGGTGGTCCAGGTCACCCTGTACTCCACGCTCACCACCGGGGTGCGCCGGGTGAACTCCGTCGTGGCCGGGGTCCTGGTCGCGATCGGCTTCAGCGCGCTCGTGGGCCTTACCTGGTGGAGCCTCGGGCTGGTCATCCTGGCCTCGCTGGTGGTCGGGCACCTGGTCCGGGTGGACGAGTTCGTCCCGGAGGTGGCCATCAGCGCGATGCTGGTCCTCGGCGTCAGCCAGGTGGCCGCCACCGCCTGGGACAGAGTGCTGGAGACGCTGATCGGCGCAGTGGTCGGACTGGCGTTCAACCTGCTGTTCGCCCCGCCCGTCTGGGTGGAGCCCGCCAGCCGGGCGATCGACGACCTCGCGGCGCGCATGGCCACACTGATGACCGGCATGGCCGACGGGCTCACCGGACACACCACCGTCGCGGGGGCCGTCACCCAGCTGCACGAGGCGCGCCGGCTCGACAACGACATCGCCGGGGTCGACGCCGCACTGCGCCAGGCGGAGGACAGCCTGCGCATGAACCCCCGTGTACGGGAAGGGCTGATGTTCCGGCTGGTCCTGCGCACGGGCCTGGACACCCTTGAGATCTGCGCCGTCGTGCTGCGCGTCTCGGCCCGGGCGCTCACGGACCTGGCGAAGGCCCGCGAGGACGAGCCGATGTTCTCACCCGCGGTGACCCGGGCCCTTCAGGACCTGTTCGGGCACATGGCGCTCGCCGTCCACAGCTTCTCCCGGCTGATCACCGCGCAGGTCACCACGAACGCCGAGGAGCAGGAGGAACGGCTCACGCGGGAGCTGGGCATGGCACGGGAATGCCGGGACCTGCTGGCGAACCTGCTGCTGGAGCAGCTGCGCACCGCGCCCGCGCAATGGCAGCTGCACGGCGCTCTCCTCGCCGATGTGGACCGCGTGCTGGACGAACTCGACGTGGACAAGCGGTCCCACCGGCTCATGGAGGAACTGGACCGCCACTCCCGGCTGCGGCGAGGGCGCGGCGGCCGGCTCCCCGGTGTGCTGCGCCGCCGCGGGTGAACCGAGCGGCATCCTGCCGGCGGCCCCGTCCGGTTCACGTCGCAGCCCTCCTCGAACGCGCGCGACGGTAGCCGATTCGAGCCATTTCACCTCAACTAAAGTGAGGCTTACCTAAGTACCCCTGGGCTGTGCGCATGAACAAGATCATCCACAGGGCCGCCGCAGCCGCGGCGGCCGGGCTTCTGCTGCTGGGCGGCGCGGCGACGGCCACCGCCGGGACCGCCGACCGGGCCGACGCCCCCGCCGGTGCCACGCGCCTGGCGCTGCCCCGCCCCACCGGCCCCTTCGCCGTCGGCCGGGACACCCTCCACCTCGTCGACGGCAACCGCAAGGACCCCTGGGTCCCGGCCGCCGACCGCGAGATGATGGTGTCCCTCTACTACCCCGCCCTCGCGGACACCGGCATCCCGGCCCCGTACACGACCCTCGACGAGGCCCGCGCGCTGCTCACCTACCGCGGTGAGCCCTCCCGCCACGCCACCGCCGAACAGGTGGCCGCCGTCCGCACCCACGCCCGTGAGGGCGCGCTGCCGCGTACCGGACCCGGGCGCTACCCGCTGATCGTCCTCTCACCCGGCTTCACCCTGCCCCGCTCCTCACTCACCGTGCCGGCGGAGGACCTGACCTCGCGCGGCTACGTGGTGGCCGCACTGGACCACGCCTACGAGTCCGACGGCAGCACCTTCCCCGGCGGCCGACTGCTGGGCTGCACAGCCTGTGACCAGGTGTTCCCCGACCGGTCGCTGAGCCGGGTGTCCGAGGCCCGCGCCCGGGACGTGACGTTCCTGCTGGACCGGCTCACCTCGGACCGTCCCGCCTGGCGGCACGCCCGGCTGATCGACACCCGGCGCATCGGCATGGCCGGCCACTCCATCGGCGGCGCCTCCGCGGCCGCCGCCATGGCCGCCGACCCCCGCGTGGGAGCCGGGGTCAACATGGACGGCACCTTCTTCGCCCCGCTGCCCGAGGGCGGCCTTGGCAAGCGCCCGTTCCTGCTGCTCGGCGGTGACCCCGCCCTGCTGCCGCCCGACATCGAGGACACCAGCTGGGCGGACGCCTGGCCCCGGATGGACGGCTGGAAGCGCTGGCTCACCGTCACCTGCATGGGCCACCCCGGCTTCACCGACTGGCCGGTGCTCTCCGACCGGGCGGGCGCCCCCCACCCGGAGACCCCGCTTTCGGGCACCCGCTCGCAGCAGATCACCCGCGCCTACCACGGGCGACTTCTTCGACCGGCACCTCAAGGGCCTGCCCGCGCCGCGCCTGGACGGGCCGACGGCCGCCGACCCCGAGGTGCTGTTCCAGCGGAGCTGATCCGCCCTCCGAGGCCCCGGCACGACGGCTCACCGGCCTCGGGCGAGGTGCAGGGACTCGGTCGACTCCCGCAGGCGGGCGAGTCGTCCGTGCTGACCGCGATCGTGTCCGCGGGCGCGCCGGGACCCGGCTTTCACCCGGCCGGAGGAACGGTCACGAGGTCCGCTCGCCGGCGAAGGTCGCGGGGGCGTGCCGTTCGCGGCCGCACCGACTGAAGGAACGTTTCTGCCTCGCATGCCGTCAAGCAGGACGACTGCCCCTACCAGGCGACCCCTTCAGGCGGAAAACCACCATGGACCACCGGACCCTCCCCTCTGCTCCTTCGCACGCCTCCACCCGTCCGGCAACGGGACGCCGGACCCGCTACCGGGCCGCGATCCAATCGGTCTCCCCCGCGGCCCACCGGAGCACCTTCGAAGACCAGGAGGCGTGTTTCCTCGGCGTCAGCCTGGACAACAGCACCTTCACCCCGGCCAAGTTCGACAGCATGCTCCGGTGGATCTCCCCCCGCTTCAGCCGCTGCACCGTCCTCACAGGCGACGGCATCCACCGCCTCACCCTGGCCTCGACCCGCGGCATGGACCCCGGGCGGGCCCTCGAACACGCCCTCGATCTGGGGCGGCAGTTCGTCCGCGCCCAGCAGCCGGTCCTGGAGACGTACCGCGCGGCGACCGACTTCACCGTCGTCACCTGCAGCGAGGTCCAGGAGACCGAGGAGTACGCGGAGCACCACCGCCGCCTGCGTGCCCTGTTCACCCAGGACGCCGCTTTCCGCACCTCGGTGGAAGCCTCCGGGCGCGCCTTCCACGCCAAACACTCCCCCGCGGTCGGTGCCGCGGAACGCCGGCAGCGCGTCGACGCGTCCAGCTCCTACTTCCTCGAAGAGTCCGCCGTCTTCTGCTGCCTCACTCGCCGCGGCCTGCCCGTCATGGTCCACCCCGGACGGCTCGGCACCCTCGCCGACATCGCTGCCGGTCACCACCCCCGAGCCCCCGGCGAACTCCGCGACCTGACCCTCGTCGCCCTCCGCATCCAAGGCGGCCGGTGACCCCGGTCAGGGACGCGCCGTGCGGGCTTCGGCGCCGCCTCGGGCGCGGGGGTGTCCGGCCGGGGCTCCCGCCTGCGCGATGACCACGTCGAGCAGGGCCAGCAGGCAGTCGCGCGCTTCCGCACGCGAGCGGGCGTCCAGCAGGAGCACGGGGGTGGCGGGGTCCCTCAGCCGCAGTGCCGCGGCGATCTCCTCGGCGGTGTAAGGCTGTTCGCCGTGGAAGCAGTTCGCGCCGACCACGAAGGGCAGCCCCCGGCTCTCGAAGAAGTCGATCGCCGGGAAGCCCCGGTCCAGGCGGCGCGTGTCGACGAGCACGAGCGCCCCCAGGGCACCGTTGAGCAGGTCGTCCCACATGAACCAGAACCGCTCCTGGCCCGGTGTGCCGAACAGGTAGAGGACGACTCCGGCGTCGGCGAGGGTGATCCGGCCGAAGTCCATCGCGACGGTGGTCAGCGTCTTGGACTCGATCCCGTCGAGGTCGTCCACACCGATCCCCGCGGACGTGAGCCGCTCCTCCGTGCGCAGCGGCTCGATCTCGGAGACCGCCTCGACCAGGGTCGTCTTGCCGACTCCGAATCCCCCCGCGATGAGGATCTTGACGGGGGACGCTCCCTGGGCGGCGGGGGCGGCGGGGGTGTCATATCCGGGCAAGGTTGTCCCTGATTTTCATGAGCAGGTGGACATTGGTGGTCCCGGCGCCGTCCAGGGGCGGCCGGTGGTGGATCAGCCCGCGTTCCGCGAGTTCGCCCAGCAGGAGTTTCATCGGGGTGAGGCGCATGTGCATGCGGGCGGCGATCTCGGCGACCGCCAGTCCGCCCGGCGGCGCGCACATGGTGAGGACGGCCCGCCATTCGGTGGCCAGGCCGGTGTGGGCGTCGTCCCCGGCGACCGCCGCCACGATGGTGGTGTCCATCGTGAGGACGGTCTGCGGAGCGGCGGCCGTGCGGCCGTCGGTCAGCGCGTACAGCCGTGTCCTGCGGGGGCTTCGGCGCTGCGGCTCGTCCGGCATTACGACGTCGGCGCGGACGTGCGCTCGGGTGTTCCCAGCCACTCGCCGAGCGCCTGGGCGGTTCGCACGGCCTCGCCGCCCAGTTCGCCGAGCCGTGCCTTGCGGGAGGTCACCACGATGAGAGTGCTGCCTTCGCCGCACCCGACGACGCAGAGATACCGGTCGTCCATCTCGACCAGTTGGCGGATGACCCGGCCGCCGTCGATCTCCCGGGATATCGCCTTCATCGTGGCGGCCACGCCGGAGGAAGCGGCCGCGATGCGCTCCGCCTGGTCCCGCTCCAGCAGGTAGGCGCTGAGCTTGATCCCGTCGTTGGACAGGAGCACGGCTCCCTCGATGCCGGCGATCCGGCTCAGGTTGTTGTCCAGGATGCCGTACATCATGTCACTGGCTGTCGTCGTCATGGCCGATCCGTTCCGAGCTCTGCTTCCACTTTCCTGGTCCCCTCTTCGTAGTCCGCCCAGGCGTCGGCCACCTCTTGGGGTGTCTCCGCGTCCCGGTCGCCGGCTTCCGGCTCCGGGGCGCGGGGGCCCCGGAGTTGCCTGGTGAGGTGGGTCTGCGGGACGCGCTCGGGCAGGGCCGGCCTGGTACCGCCGGCGGGCGCGGCACGGGTGGGCAGCGACCGTGCGGGCAGGGGCGTCAGGGGGGCGGGGGCCGGCCGGGCGTCGGCACCGGGGGCGGGCTCGCGTACGGGGCCGCGTACGGGCTCTCGTGCGGGTTCTCGTACGGGCTCGCCTACGGGTTCTCGTACGGGATGGAGCACGCCGGCCGGACCCGGATCCCGCTCGGGCCTCGGCCCCGGCTCCGTCTTCCCTCCGGCAGGCGCCAGCAGTCCGCTCGGCAGGATCACCACGGCAGCCGTCCCCCCGTACACCGAACGCCGCAGCGTGACCCGGGCCTGCAGCTGGTCGGCGAGGTGRCCCACGACGAAGAGGCCCAGCCGGTGCGCGTTCTCCGCGAGGACGGAGTACGGCGGCGCCGAGTGCAGGCGCTCGTTCATGGCCTCGTACCCGGCGGCCGGGACACGGGGCCCGCGGTCCTCGATCTCGAAGGACAGCCCGTCCGGGACGAGTTCGGCGCGGACGACCACCTTCGCGCGGGGCGGCGAGAACCGCGTCGCGTTGTCCAGCAGCTCCGCCAGCAGGTGGCTGATCTGGCTGATCGCGTGGGGCTCCACGCTCGCCTCGTCCAGCGCCTGCCGTTCGATCCGTCTGAAGTCCTCGACCTCGGCGGCGGCCTCGCGGAGCAGGTCGGCGACGCGCATGGGCTCGGTGTGCGGGTCCGGGATGTCGCCACCGGCGAGGATGAGCAGGTTCTCGATCTGTCGTCGCATCCCCACCGTCAACTGGTCGGACCGCATCAACTGGGCCAGGAGCGCTTCGTCGTGACCGAAGGCGTCCTGGAGGTCCTCGGTCAGGCTCAGCTGCCGGCTGACGAGGTTTCCGGTGCGCGAGGCGATGCCCGAKGCGAACAGGCCGAAGCCGTGCCGCTCGGCGGCGAGTTGCCGGTGCCCGTCGACGGACGCGGCGACCACCCGGGCGAAGGCGTCGGCGATCTGCCCCACCTCGTCCCGGCGCCCGCGCACGACAGGCAGTGCCTGCGCGTCGACGGCCTCCCCGCGCTGGAGCCGGGCCACGACGTCGGGCAGAGTCTCCTCGGCGATGGCGACCGTACGGGTGTGCAGGCGGTTCAGCCGGCGCAGGACCGACCGCGTGGTGAGGACGACGACCCCGGCGACCAGCAGCAGGGCGCCACCGCTGGCCCCGACCAGCCAGTACACCTCGGCCTCCAGCGCCGAGGCCTTCTCGTCGGCGTGCGCGAGCACGCTGCGGGCCCGGTCCAGGTCGAGTGCGGCCAGCCCCGGCGCGACGGTGCGGTGCGCGGCGGGCCAGCCGTCGACATCGACCGGCAGCTTCACGCCGGTCGGGGTGTCCTTGTGGTTGGCGACGACCGCGTTCTCGATGCGGACCTTGGTCTGCCAGGCGTCCGAGCCGGTGAGTTTTTCGTACGACGCCAGTTCGGCGGCAGAGAGGTACGGCACGATCCAGGTCTCGTACAGGTACCGGTGGGTGCCGACCGCGTCCAGGAACTCGGAGAAGGCGGTGGCCGGCAGTTCACGGGACGGCCCCGCCAGCGCGAGGGCCGTGTCCTCGCGTGCGACCATCTCGGCGGCCGAGAACAGGGCCACGGCGGGCCTGCTCTCCTGGGCGAGTTCGGCGTCGTCCGCGTGGCTGAATTCATCCTGGTAGGCACGGATGATGTCGTCGATCACGTCCGTGTAGTAGCCGACGGCCTGTTCGGCGCTGCCGCTGTGGGCGTCCGCGCGTTTGCGGTACGAGGCCAGCAGGTCGAGCCGCCCGCTCACGGCGGCGAGGCGCCCTTCGCCCTGCCCGGAGCCCTGCGCCGCGTCGTCGCCGCCCGTACCCGGGAGCCGCCGGAACTCCGTTGCCGCCCGGTCCGTTTCGGCCCGCTTCTCGCGCAGGGAGTCGTCGGACACGGGTGAGCCCGCCCACCGCGCCGCCGTCATGGCCCGCTCGGCCTGCAGCTCGGTCATCAGGCTGACCAGCGGTACGCCGATCCGACGGCCGGCCTCCACGTCGGCGCGCAGGTGCTCCGACTGGGCCAGCAACCGCTGGGCGGTCACGGTGACCTGGGCCCCCATCGCCACCGTCGGGACGACGGCCAGGCAGACCAGCAACGTACGCAGGCGCACGGTGCGGCGGCGCCGCACGGGCGGCGGGCTCGGTGGGCCTTCGGTTGCCATCGCAGACATCGGTCCTCGGGAGCGGCGGAGACGGGACGGGCTGGGTGAGGGCATGGGGGGAACTGCCGACACGGCCCTGGGGGGTGAGGCTGCCGATCATATCCAGCCAGTCCGAATAAACGGAGACCTTACTTCCATACTTCTGCGTGACCAAGGCGCCGATTCCGCTTCCCGAACGGCCCCGGGCGTCAAAACGGCGCACACGCCGACGGGAACTCCGTCAGCGTGTGCGCCGCAGTACCTTGGCGCGGGCCTGCTCAGCAGGTGATCGTGACCTCGTGGACGACCGGCTTGGCCGGCCAGGGGAAGGAGGCCACGCCGAAGGTGGCGCGCACGGTCGAACCGCACGGGGCGGTGCCGGCCGCACCGCGCACCGCAAGCGCCGATGATGCGAAGATGACCGACCTCGTCTGCGTGACGGGCGGGTTGCTCCCGACGACCTCGGTGGACAGAGTCGTGAAGAGCTCCTTCGGCGCGGGCGCCGGGCCGCCGGGCGAGGGCGGGCCGGCGAGTCCGACCGTGCCGAAGAACTCGACGGTGGTGCCGGTGACATCGGCGCACACCCTGGTGGTCAGACCCGCCTGAAGACCCGAAGCCCCGCAGGAGGTGACGGTCTCGGCGGCAGCCGCAGGGACGGCCGCGGGGGCGGCGGCGAAGGCGGGGCCGACCGAAAGGACGGTCAGGCCTGCGGCGCCGACCGCCAGAAGGGTCAAGCGGTTCATCGGAATTCTCCTCGTCATCGCGGATCGCCGCCCGGTGACCCGCAGGCGGCTTCGTATGTCATGTGATATTTCACATGACATACGAATGCGAGATGGTCAGGAGTTGAACCGTTCCTGCCCACGCCGTGACACCTGCGCTGTGGACGGCTCACGGCCCCGTCACGGCCCCCGGGCCTCCCGGCCGTGCGGGGCGGRCCCGTCCGGCGGATGGAAGCACGCCGTGATCGCCTTGCCGCCGTGGAAGGCGTGGGCGTCCCATCCGTCGGCGAGGGCGTCGACGATGGCCAGGCCCCGGCCGGAGGTGGCCCGGGTGGAAGCCGGCCTGGGCGCGGGCAGCTCCGGGTCGTCGTCCGCCACGCTGACGTGCAGACAGCAGCCGTCCCAGGTCAGGACGAGCCGGGCACTGCTGTGGGCGTGCACGTGCGCATTGGTGACCAGCTCCGACACCGTGAGCAGGATGGAGTGGACGGTGTCGGGGGCGCCCCCGGTCCACGGCAGGGTCTCCAGATGGGCCAGACACCACCGACGGGCCTCACGGACACCCAGGCTGACGGGAATCGACCGGGCCCAACCCACCGCTCGTACCGGCACGCCCCCTCCTCACCCTCGCTCGACGCGCACGATCATCAGCTGCGGCCGGCCCGGTGGCGGGGGCGGTGCCCGTCCCCTCGGGTGACCAGCAACAGGGCCAGCAGCATCGGTGCGATCAGCAGAACCATGATCCCCACGGCGATCAGTCTCCTCACGATCGGTACCTCTTCGACGTGTTCGACCTGTTCGCGTGTTTCCGCAGGGCCCCGGCTGAAACCCCCGGCCCGCCGTCCGGCCCGGATTATTCGTCCGGGCGCTCAAGAACGTCAGGTGGTCACAGGGTGCAGTCGGGCGAACTCGTCGGCGAGCATGCCCATCATCACGACGTCGTGGTACCGGCCGGAGAGGTACACGAGCTCACGCAGTCGGCCCTCCTCCACGAAGCCGAGCTGACGGTGGAGAGCCAGTGACGCTTCGTTGTGGGCGAATGTCCGCACTTGGCACTTGTGGTACCGGTTCTCATCGAACATGAAGCGAAGCAGCAGGACCGCGGCTTCTGCCGCGTAGCCCTGACGACGGTGCTCAGCACCGACCGTGATGCCGTACTCGAACCAGCCCGCACGCGCGTCAGCCTGGTGGGAGCCGACGGCCCCACTATTTCCCCCGTGCCGACCGCTTCGACTGCCAGCTGGAAGCGGTCGGCATCGGGCGCGGCGGTCGCCCGTTCATTGGCCCAGACGCGGTATCCCTCGGCGGACCGGGGCGGGCTGACCAGGTCCCCCAGACCCTCCTCGTCCACCGCGAAACGCATGAACGCCGTGGCGTCATCAGGCTCGATACCGCGCAGTCGCACCCGCTTGCCCACCCAAAACGATGTCATCCTGTATTGGATCATTCCGGGCTTCTCGAGTCCAGGCTTCCAAGGCGCTCGCTGGGCCTGTGAACTGCACTTTCAGCGGGGCCGATCGAGCCGGTGGGCCGACCTCGTGGACGGGTCGGCCTTCTCACCGGGCGGGGGCGGGGCCGGTCAGCGGTCGAGGGAACGTGAGACGGCCCGCCCGTCCCGACGGTTCGCGTCGGGCGCCCGGCGGGAATCGTCAGACGGGCCATAAATCAACGGCGCGAGGTCCGGCCCGGCTGGTCGGGACGGGTGGAGGTCGCTGCCAGCTCCCGGCTGGAGGCCTCCACCATGGCGCGCACCATCTCGTCCGCGGACGGGCCGGGCGTCCGGCACAGGGAGTCGAGGCTGTAGCCGTTCGGGGCGAGCCGCAGGAGGGTGTCGGCGATGTCGTGGCGCTGTTGCGCGAAGGCCGCGTGGGCGCCGGTGCCGTGCTCCTGGGCGGGCCGTGGCGCCGGTCCGGTCGTCGCGGTGTCGAGGTGGGCCTCGGCACCGACGGCGGCCAGGACCTCGCGGAAGGCCTCGGCCTCGGAGCGCCCGAGCGCCGCCAGGGTGGTCGCCAGATCGTCGGAGACCGGGGCCTTGCGAAGCCGGCGGGCTTCCTTGAGGTAGCGGTCGAGGATGAGGTGGAGGTACGAGCCGGCCGGGGGCGGATCCTGGTCCATGGCGTCCAGGACGGCGCTGAGCCAGTCGGCCAGGCGCCGGCCCGCGAGTCCGAGCTCGTCCCAGCACTCTGTCCGCAGGCTCTCGGCCAGGTAGCGGGCCCGTTCGAAGGCCTTCCGGCTCGGGGTCATGGGACTCGGGGCGTCCAGCGGGCCGTATACGTCCCTCAGCCGAGGAGCGTGCTGCTCCGCGAGGGAGCACAGCAGAGCCAGGTGGACGTAGACGTGGAAGGCCGCCATGGCGCGGTGGGCGTTCCACCGGTTGTTCCCGTCGGGGCCCGGGACGTTCCACAACGACACGACGCGGCGGACGTCGGCGGGCGCGTGCGGGGAGTCGTCGAGGTCGCGGACGAGCATGGAGTGGGCGTGACGGAAGTCGTACAGCTTCTGGTGGAGGGCCTCGTGGAGCAGGTGCTCGGCCACCCACCAGGGGTTCTGGAGGAGCTTGCGGTTCAGGAAGACGATGCCGACCACGGTGAACTGCGAGCTCGACGCCTTGCCCTCCCACGCGTCGGTCCCGGAGGTGATCCCGATCAGGTGGGTGTGGCTCAGGGCACCGCGGGAGGTCAGCGGGAGGAGCTCGCCGAGGAGCCGGTGGCCCTGGCGCAGCCGTTCGAGGTCGCTCTCGTCGGGCCGGTGCAGCCCGGCGTCGAACTGCTGCTCCACGAAGAGGTCGAACGTCTGCCCCAGAAGGCCGCCGTCCTGGCCGGGTGAGTAGATCCACGGGGTGTCGGACGGATCTCCGAGCCACCGCGCGCCGGCGGAATCGCCCTGCAGCGGTCCGTGGGCGGCGCCGGTTTCCACGTGCTGCGCGACGGCCTCGATCACCTGGGCGCACAGCTGCGGGGACAGCGATTTCCGCCGGGGGCCGACGACCTCCTGGGCCAGCAGTTGTTGGACGGCCTGACGCAGGAGCGGATCGCCCAGGGCGCGGTATTCGGTCTGGGGCCGCGCCCGTTGAAGTGCGGTCAGCAGGTGGCGGGCGGCCGGCACCGACTCACCGAGGTCTTCGAGCCGGCGTTTGAACGCGAGGTGCATCTGATCACGCACGTAGGGGCTGTCGCCGAACGGCTTGCGGGACAGTGCCGTGTCGAATGCGTTCAAGTCCATCTCTCGCCCTTCCGTCTGTGCCGTCCCGGCGCACCCGCGCGCCGTTCTCGTGTCGCCTGGTGGTGGTTCGCCGCGGCCGCGCGTGCCGCACGGTTTCCCGGTGCGGCACGAGCGGGGGCACTACTGGAGATCGTCGACCTCTCCGGCGTCCACGACGTCGTCGACCTCTCCGGCGTCCACGACATCGGGAGTGTTGTCGTCATCGTCGTGGTGGTGGTGGCCGCCCGCGGCCTCCAGGAACGCGGAGGTCGCGTTGTGCTTGGCCTGCATCTCCTCGACCTCTTTGTCGGTCACCTCGCGGTCGAATTCGAGGATCACGCGGGATTCCGGCTTGCGGTTCCCGGGATTGCTGGATGCTCCCATGGCTCGGCGCCCTTCTCCGGAGGGGCGGCAATGACCGGCTCCGGTGTTCGAATACGGTGCGAAATTGCAGGACAACACCCCCCGTGCGAACATCATTTATGCCCGTGCTGCCCGCCAATACCATTTCGTGCGCCGGAAAGCCACCTGAACGGGCGTGCGTGCCGTAGGGGCGCGCGGTGCGGCGGAACGGGCACGTTGCCGCACGCGGAGGGCGGCCGAACGCGGAAGGCGGCCGGACCGGAGGGCGGGCATTCCGACCCAGGAGGCATGCCATGGAGCCAACGGCCACCACGGGGAACTCGGGCGCGCGGTCCTGCGTCAGCCTGACGTTCGACCGCGAGATGTCGACGGCCGAGGTCGAGGGCATGAAGCGGAGCCTGGGCGCGCGAACCGCCCTGCAGGTGCCGGCCACGGTCGGCGCCGGCTACGCCCGGGCCCGTCAGATCGGATTCCGAAAATCCTGCCGCCCCGAGGTGGGCGCGCTGATGTCCGTCCTCGCGGCGGCGGTCCCCACCGGCGGGCGGATCCTCGAACTCGGCACGGGAGTCGGCGTCGGCCTCGCCTGGATCGTGCACGGGCTGCGCTCCCGCACCGACGTCGACGTCGTCAGCGTCGAGATCGACCCGCAGAAGTCCGACCTCGCCGCAGGCGCGGGCTGGCCCGACCGGGTGACGCTGGTGGTCGGCGACGCCAAGGAGGTCGTCCCGTCCCTGGGCGAGTTCGACCTGGTCTTCCTGGACGTCCCCGGTCAGCTGAAGGCCGCCCTGCTCGACGGCGCCATCACCGCATTGAGGCCCGGCGGCCAGCTCCTGATGGACGACATGAACCCTTACTGGGGCAAGGGCAAGACCCGCCTGGCCCTGGACGGGCACGATCCGGGACGGCTGCTGGAGGACTCCCGGGTCACCTGTGCCCTGCTCCAGTACGCGAGCGGAATGATCCTCGCCGCGCGCCTGCCCGACCAAGACCTGTCCGATGACTGATCAAGTGCGTGTGCTGCGCCCGTCGCCCTTCCCGCCTCGTCGGAGTCACCATGGCCCCATCCCCGGACCCACCCCGCCCACGCCGCTCCCGTGCGTCGATCCTGCCGGTCCTGCTTCCGATCGCGGTCCTGATCGTGGTGGCCGTGTCCGTGGGGTCGTGGCTGCAGTTCAGCGAGCGGCAGGCGATCGACACGGTCCGGCGTTCGGCATCCACCCGTCACTTGTCCCATATATCCAGCAGTTGATTGGCCGCACGGAAATTATCGGGTGAATCCACGTTGCACACGACGGTCACGGCGGTGTTGCGGTCCGAGCTCACCTTGAAGGTGCTGTGGAATCCCTCCCAGTCACCGCGATGCACCAGGCTCTTGTCGGGGAGGAGGAGGATTCCGGCTCCGTACCGCCCTTCATCGATGCCGCGCCGGTGCAGGACGTCACCCACGTTCACCGCTCCCTGTGTGACTCCGGTGAGCAGTTCTGTTCCACCGATGCGACCGGTGCGGTAGTTGTCGGCCCAGCGGACGAATTCCCCGGGAGTGGTCTGGACGGACCCGTCTCCGTACTGTTTCCAGGGGGAGGAATCAGGAGTGAAGGATCCGTTCTTCTCGTCGTACGACTTCGCCTTGCCGGGAACGTCCACCGCCGGGGACAACGTCATGCGCAGGTGCAGTGGGGTGAAGAATTCCTGTTGGAGAAAGGCTGGGAAAGATTTTCCGGTGACCCTTTCGACTACATGCGCCAGGAGGACGTAGTTGGAGTTGGAGTAGGAGAAGCGCTTGCCTGGTGGGTCTTCCGGCTGGGAGGCGAGGATGGCCGCGATCGCTTCCTTCTGGCCGGCCGGATCCGTCAGCTTGATTCCCTTGGCCTCCAGCAGATCCTGGTAGTCGGTGATGCCGCTGGTGTGACGCATCAGGTCGCCCAGCGTGACCTTCCGCGTCCATGCGGGCGGGTTGTCGAGGAACCCGGACAGGGGGTCGTTCAGTGTGAGTTGGTGCCGTCCGGCCAGCAGAAGGATCGCGTCTGCGGTGAACTGCTTGGAGTTGGACGCCATGCCGAAGACGGTCTTCGAGGTGATGGGGCGCCCGGTCGCCAGATCGGCTTCCCCTCTCCCCGCCTCCCAGATGACGTCACCGCGTCTGCCGACCGCTGCCGCGCAGCCCGGGCCATCGGCGGAGGGCACCAGATTCCGGAGAACCTCTGCGCTCCGTTTCTCGCGGTCGTCGCCGGTCGCGTGTGCCTGCGGGTGTGCGACACCGACCAGTGCAACCGCCACCATGGCACCCCCGGCGGTGCACAACGACACCATCCGGTGCCCGGACACCACCTTCTTTCTTGAGGTCCGGAAGCTACGACGCGACCGATGCTCACTTCGGGCGTTCACTTCGGGGTGATCGTGAACGGTTGCCACCCGAGGCCTGCCACGCAGCCGGTGTCGGGCGCGGTCGGACGGGCCAGGAAGGACGCCAGCACCTTCTGCGCGCAGGGCGACTGCGGGACCGCCCAGTGCCCGATACCGGGGATCTGCACGGCGGTCGAGCGGGGCAGCGTACGGGCGGTCTTCTGAGCCCAACTCGCCCCGGTCTTCATGTCGAACGTCCCGTTGAGGAAGAGCGTCGGGACCTTACTGACGGGGGCCACCCGCATCGTCGCCGTGCGGTCCGGCACGTTCCAGACACGGCACACCTGGTCCTGGAACGCCAGTTGGGGCGCCTGGGCCAGGACCGGGTCCGGCCAGTCGGGGAATGCCTTGCGGCCCGCCTCCAGCACATCGGACGCCGAGTGGTCCGGCACCCATTCGCTGCACACCACCGAGTTCGTCAGTCCGTGGGCGGTCTGGCCGACGTCCGGGACAGCGCCGGCGGCGCGGGCGCGGGCGAAGCGCTCCGGATTCCCTCGGCCGAGTTCGTCGATCGCGGCCGGCACGTCCTTGAACGGGATGGCCTTGGCGACGAGCAGGTTGACCAGCGCGCCGCCGTCGAGGACGACCTTCACCGGCTCTCCGCCCTGCGGCGGCCGGACGTTCAGCGTCAGGGGGTGGGCCTGCAGCTTGCGCACCTGCTCGTTCAGAGTGCGTGCGAGGTCCGGGTAGCGGCTCTTGCAGCGGGGCTCCGCCGCGCAGGCCTGGTAGAGGCGGTCGAGGCCCTCCCGGGCGCCGGCCCAGGCGAAGGGCAGGGAGACGTACTGCGGAGGGGCGATGGAGTCGAACGCCACCGCGCGGATCCCCTGGGGGTGCAGGCGCAGGTAGGTCATCGCCAGGTTGCTGCCGTAGGAGTGGCCGTACACGTTCCATTGCTTGATGCCGAGCGCCGTGCGCAGGTCGGCGAAGTCGGCGGCGTTCTCGGTGCTGTTGTAGGCGCTCAGGTCGGTTCCGTCGGACGTCAGGCGGTGCCGGCACTGCTTCACCGCGTCGAGCATGAGCCTCTGCGTCTGCGGTGCGTAGGAGGGCAGCCCCACGGAGGTGGCGTAGAAGCGGTCCAGCTCCGGGCAGGCGAGGTCGGGTTGGTCGTAGAGATTGCCGCGCTGGGCCATGACGATCAGTTCGCGGTCCCGGTTCAGGCCGGAGGAGACCAGGAACGGGATGTCGTCGAAGGTCTCGCCACCGGGGCCGCCCGACATGAACACCACGGGGTCCTGGGCAGGCTTCGCCGAAGTGGCCGGGATGACCGCGACGGCCAGCCGGATGATCCGGCCGCCGGGACGGGCGCGGTTCTCCGGGACCTCCAGGAATCCGCACCGGGCAGTGGCCAGCGCTTCGATCGGCTCCCGCGTCCTGGGGCAGGGACCCGGCACGAAGCGTGACGCTGCGGTCTTGCCGGGCCCGGTGATACCGGCGGTATGCGGCGGCGCGGCGCCGGCCGATGTCTGGCCGAGTGCTGCCAGGAGGGCCAGGAGGGCCCCGGCAGGTGCCACCTTGCTACGGAAGCCGTGCTCTGCCATAGGAGATCCTCTGCCGCTCGACGGCTGCCCCGCTGGGCTACGCCGCGGCGGTGCGGGCGGACCGCACACGACCAACGCTACTCGCTGGTCCGAGTCCGTGCACACGGACGGTCGCCGGCCCGGCACGCCGCGCCGCGCCGCGCTCGACAGCCTCGGTCAGAACGGACTGGGCCCGACGACGGCCTCCCGTCGCCCAGGTTCGCCGAAGCCGTCACCGGCCGGTCGGTAGCGGGCGATGACGGCGTGCTCAACGTCGGATTCCGCTTCATCTGTGCCGGCCATGCGGGAAGCGATCTCACCCCGAGCCCGTGACCTCAGGTCGTGCACTCACCGCGCCAGGTCAGTGGCCCCACGTGAAACGGTGAGACAACGGCCGAGTGCGACCGGGGGAGGCCGTCAGGCAGTAGGTACACGGCTGCCGCCACCGCTTCGGGCGCCGTGGCGAAATGAGCCGAGTCCTCGTCCATGACGATCGCCACCGCCACCACTGGCCCCGCCCGTCGCCCACCCGGCACGGCCAATGATCACGGCGGGCCGCCGCGGGGCAGGGCAGGATGGGGCTCGTGCCGAAGAACCCCCCGGAATCGATTCAGCACCACCTGCGCCAGCGTCTGAACCGCCACGCCCGCGAGTGCTGGCCCCACGTGGGCGCCATTACGGTCCGTTTCCGCGCAGGATTCGCCTACGTGGCAGCCGAGTTGCCCGGCGAGCAGAGCCTGCCGCTGTGCCGACTGCGTTTCACCGGCCTACTGCATACCTGGGGCTTTGCCCTCTATCTGGCCGGCAACGACAGCTACCGGGACAACATCCTGTCCAGCGGACTGCCGGCCGGCTCCCCGGAGGAAGCCCTCGACTGCGCAGGCGACCTCTACCTCAAGGCTCTCGCGCCGACCGTCCGGGTGCCGGCAGGACTCGTCGTCCTCGTCGGTCCCCCAGCCTCGGGCAAGACCAGCTTCGTTCAGGCACTGATCACGCGCCGGCAGATCGACGCGGAAGCCGTGGTGTCCAGCGACGAGATTCGCGCTGAGCTTTTCGGCACCTCACCTGCGGAAGCGGAATCCGACGCAGCGGACGCACGCATCTTCGAGGAACGTGACCGCAGGATCGTCGCCAGGCTCGCCGCCGGGCACAGCGCGGTCGCCGAGTCAACGAACGTCACGCCGCAGGCACGCGCACGACTCATCGCCATCGCCAGGCGCTTCAACGCGCCGGTGACCATGCTGCGATTCAACCCGGACGTCCCCGACCTCCTCCAGCAGTACACCGACCGAGGCCGCACGGACCTCACCACCGCGGACGTCCGTGCCTACGCCGCCATCATGTCCCGGGACGCCGGCGCCGACCAACTCCGCTCCGAGGGCGCAACCACCGTCCACGACGTTCCCGGACGTCGCCAAGCGACCACGCCCGCCGAAGCCGCCGCGCTCTTCTACTTCGCCTGACACATCCGACGTGTCCAGATCAGCCTTCCCACACCCCTCCACGAACTTCCGCGGAGCAGCACCAGTAGCCATGACCGAGAAGGTTCGCCGGGCCCGGCCTTGCCCTATGATCCGATGAATATGGGGGAATCTGATACTGGTCGCCGGCGTCTGCCTCGTAACGTCGCTGTGGCGTCGGCCGTACTGGCTGTGCTCGTCGGACTGGCGTTTGTGCTCCTGGTTCTTCCGGGGCTGGTAGTGGATCATGACCTCGCGGGCACCCAGCTCGCCGCGGCCGACCGGGTGAACGCGGTGAACAACGTGCGCACCACGCTCCTGCAGGCGGTCGGTGGCGCGGTCGTCCTCTTCGGCGCCTATGCGACCTGGCGGCAGCTGCGCGTGAGCCAGGACGGTCTGAACGCGACCCGGGAGGGGCACATCACCGACCGCTTCAGTCGGGCCGTGGACCAACTCGGCAGCGACAGGCTGGACGTGCGGATCGGGGGCATCTACGCACTGAGGCGGATCGCAGACCATTCTGCTTACGACCACGAGGCGGTCGTTTCGATCATGGCGGCGTATCTGCGGACGCACCTGCCGTGGCCGCCGCGGGAGCTCGGAGCGCCGGCGGCGGACGTGTCCATCAACTCGGTGCGCCCGCTGGAGACACGTGCGGCGGATGCTCAGACGGCGCTGACCTGCCTCGGCGTCCTGGGTCAGGAGCGCCGCCCAGAGTGGCTCAACGTCAGCTTCACCGATCTGCGTCGGGCGGACTGCGACGGACTCTGGCTGAACGGAGTCAATCTCGATGGCGCGTGTCTGGAAGCCGCCAGCGTCTACCAGGTCAATTTGAGCGGAGCGTCGCTGATCGCGGCCAACCTGCGGCATGCCGAACTCGGAACTTCGATTCTCCGCCACATCCGCTGCATCGGAGCTGATCTGCGTGGCGCACGCCTGGTGAAGGCCGACTTGCGCGAGGCGAATTTCTCCGGTGCGGACCTGCGGGAGGCGAATCTGCGAAAGGCCCGTGCTGATGGCGCGGTGTTCGTCGGCGCGGACCTACGGTTGGCCGATCTCCGGGGCTGCGATCTCAGCGGCGCCGACCTGCGGGAGGCGAAACTGGAAGGCGCGGTGGCGAGCGATCTCACGATCTGGCCGGTCGGCTTCGAAGTTCAGACGGCCGGCGTTGTCGTCGCCGAGGACCCCGGCGTGGAACCTGACAACCTGCTGCCGGCTGCCGCGCTCACACGGCAAGCCCCGCCGCTGCGGTCGGACCTGATGCCCGGTCCGGCAGCTTCGTCGAATTGAGGAGTCAGGCCGCAGATTCGTGGGACCGGCCTCCCCAGCGCAGGTAGGCATGCAGCCCACGGGTCTGGACCGTGTGGTTCGGATGGTTCGAGTTGGCGGGCGTGAACGGCCCGGGTGGACAACTCCGATGCTCTACAGCGGCCAAAAGGGCGGCCGCCGGAGGGGCGCCATTTCCCCAGCAGCCGGCAGCCGTCGGGCGCGGCCCGACTCGCGGGTCAAGGCGCGGAGCGGGAACCGTTGAGCGCTGGAAATCGCCCTGGAGCATCCTGCCTGCTCGCTCGACACCGCGCCGGCTTCTTGGCCGTCCCCGGGCGACCGGTGAAGGCCAGGGAGATCAAGGTGGGGTTGAGCCGAACCGCACCCCGCGCGGCGACGCCGGTGGAGGGGCGGGGACTGGGAAGGCCACCGATGCGCAGGATCAGCTCGCATTCCGGCGAGTCCCCCGTCCAGTGCCGGGCGGGGGTTGTGCGTGAGGCCGCCCTCAGTACGAGTGGTCGACCGTGACGTCGGCCGCCAGCCTGAGTGCGGCTTCGGCCGGCGCCCCGCGCAGCCCTAGCAGGGTCAGGGTCAAGGCATCGACCACCGTGAGGTGGGCCAGTCGGCTGGCGACGGTCTCCAGTCCGAAGACCAGGTCCTGGCCGCCCGCGACCAGCGTGCAGTCGCTGGACTCGGTCAGGGGCGAGCGGGCGTAGCTGGTGAGGGCGATGACCGGAGTCCCGGCTTGCCGTGCGCGCCGGGCGGCGTCCACTGTGCTGCGCGTGGCTCCGGTATGGCTGATGGCCAGGCACGCGTCGGCGGGGGTCAGCTGCGCGGCGGCCAGCTGCGCGGTCAGCGGGTCAGCCGGCGCGTCGACCGCGCAGCCCAGTGCACGCAGCCGGTAGGCGGTGTCCAGTGCGACCGCGCCGGACAGTCCCGCGCCGACCACCAGCAGCCGGTGAGCCGCGTCGATCGTTCGGGCGGCAGCGCGCAGCTGGTCCGGGGTCACGGTCACCACCACCCCGTCGAGTGCCTCTCGGGCGGCGCGGACCGTGTCGGTCAGCGCACGGGCGGCCGGGTCCTGGTCCCGGGACGGCTCGGGGGCCGGTGCCTGCCGGGCAGCGGCGATCTTCAGCTCCTGGTACCCGCGGAACCCCAGCCGCTGGCAAGCCCGTACGACGGAGGACGGCGCGGTGCCGGCCAGCGTCGCGACATCACTGACGCTGAGGTGCACCAGCTCGGCGCCCTTGTCCAGGACCACCTGCGCGACGCGTGCCTCGGTGTCGCGCAGCTCGGACAGATGGGCCCGGATGTGGGCGGCGAGCCCGCCCTTCGTGGAATGAATTTCCATAGAGGTACCCTACCAAGGAATCTCATTCCATCATCAGTCGTGGGGAGCCCACGTGCCCACAGCCCTGCCGTCCGTGACGGGCGCCGCCGTGCCCGTCGTCGTCCTCGCCTCCGCGCTGCTGCACGCGGTCTGGAACGGCCTCACCCACGGCCTGCGCGACAAGCTGGCCGGTTTCACGCTCATCAGCCTCGCCTCCGCCGGCTGCGGGGCCGTCCTCGTCTGCCTCGCCCCCGTGCCCGATCCGGCGGCCTGGCCGTACATCGCCGCCTCCGCCGCACTGCAGGTCGCGTACCAGCTCCTGCTCCTGCGCGCCTACCAGCTCGGCGACTTCGGCCAGATGTACCCGACTGCCCGGGGCACCTCGCCCGTCGTGGTGGCCCTGGTCTCCACCGCCCTCCTCGGTCACGCCCTGCCGGTCGGCCAGGCCCTCGGCATCGCGGTGATCGCCTGCGGCCTGGTCGGCCTCGCCGTCGCCGACGGTGTCCCCCGCCGCGCCCAACTGCCCGCGCTGGCCGCCGCGCTCGGCACCGGCGTGATGATCGCCTCGTACACACTCGTCGACGGCACCGGCGTCCGCGCCGCCGGCAGCGTCATGGGCTACATCGCCTGGCTCTTCCTCTGCCAAGGGCTCGTCCTCCCCCTGATCGCATGGACCCTCCGGGGCCCCGCCCTGCTGACGGCCCTGCGCCCGCTCTACGCCCGTGGGCTGGTCGGCGGGCTGCTCTCGCTCCTCGCGTACGGGCTCGTGGTCTGGGCGCAGTCCCGCGGCGACCTCCCCACCATCGCCGCCCTTCGGGAAACCAGCATCGTCTTCGGCGCCCTGATCGGCGCGGTCGTGTTCCGCGAACGCCTCGGCCACCGACGCATCACAGCGAGCATCGCCGTCCTGGCGGGCATTGCGATACTCCAGCTCACCGCCAGCCCGTGAGGGCGGGCTCGGGAGCTCGGCTCGCCAGGGCCTTCGGAGCCCGGGCGGACTCCTCCGGCCCGGGCAGGCCGCGTTCGGGTGGGGCTACATGCCCCAGATCCGGGCCAAGAAGAAGCCCGCGACCATGAGCGCCCCCACCACGATCAGGAAGACGAATACGCCCGGGTGCTCCCAGAGACCTCCGTCCGCGCGCTCGCGGTGAGCGGATGCTGTCGAGCCTTCCGCCGGCGGCGTCTCGCCGGGCGGCACTCTGGATGGTGACATGCGATCCTCCAAGAATGCTTGATCGCCTCGGTCCGACGATGGGACCTGGAGCGGCTCCCTTGGCCGCAGGTCTCAGGTCGCAGGTCACAACCGGGCAGACGGGCGGCCAGGAGACTGAGCCGTACCTTCAGCCCCCGAGTCCAGGCCGGTGATGCCGGAAGGGCCGCTCTGTAGGCGGCCACACATCCGGCGCGCGCTGCCGATGTCCACAGCAGACAGGGTGGGGTTACGTGGAAGGGCCCCGAGAAAACCAAGCATCGTTGAACACGAGACGCCGGTAAAGTCGCATCGTTTCCGCAGCGATATGCAGTGATATCGGGCTCCATGGGGCATCTCAGGACGAGGCCGGGCCGGGCCAACACGGGGGCACCTGATCCGCCGACGCGGACGGCCGTGGCTCCGGGGGCCTCATTTCAGGGTAGGGAACTTTCATGAAGCCGATCAGCGAGCACCAGGAAAAGGCCACAGAGCGGGAGCGATGGCTGCGGTACGGCGCTGCGGCCGCTGCCGTGGCCACGACAGCGGTCGTGGGCTCGTTGCCCGTCGATCCGGCAGGCTCCTGGTACCGGCGCCTGCGCAAGCCGGTCTGGCAGCCGCCGTCATGGTTGTTCGGTGTGGTGTGGCCGCCGCTGTACGCCTCCMTCGCGCTGGCCGGCGGGCATGCGTTCGGCCGGGCCCGGGGCATGGAGCGGAAGGGTCTGGCCATTGGCCTCGGGGCCAACCTGTTCCTGAACGCCGCGTGGCCCTGGCTGTTCTTCGCCTGCCGCAGCCCGCGGGCCGGGGTGGCCGGCACGCTGCTGTTGGACGCCAGCAATGCGGAGCTCATCCGGCGGATCGCCCGCTTCGATGCGGTCGCGGCCCGCACGCTTCTGCCGTATGCGGCCTGGTGCACCTTCGCCACCGCCCTGAACACCTCGATCGCGCGGCGCAACAACTACTGAGGTTTCAGGGTCTCGAAGCCCGCGAGTCCCCGTAGGGCGACGCGCCTCCCGCGACGCGCAGAAGCCGGGACCGTCGCAACTCGGCGAGCCGTTCCGGCCGGCGCTCGATTTCGGCCGCGTCGGTCACCCCGCAGACGGGCAGCACCCGGCGGAAGAGGGGCAGGGACCCCATCGACGGCAGGTTCTGGCCGGCGAACCAGCCACCGATGGCGCTGTGGGCGCCCGGAGCGTCGACGCCTGCGGCGACGGCCCGGACGGTCAGGTCGGCCTTCTCACACAGACGCGTCAGGTCGGCCGGGAACTCCGCCCGCGATAAGGGGGGTTGGGAGAGGAACGGGGTGGGGTCCATGGGGCCGGCGAGCCGGGCCGCGAGCACCGACTGGATTGCTGCGGCGGGGGGTGAGCTGGGCGAGGCCGGTGAGCAGCGCGTCGTGGGCGAGTACCGACCGCAGCAGGAGGACGGTGACGGCCGGGCCGGCCGCCGGGCCGCGGAAGTACCCACCTCCGCGAGCGAGCGGGCCCGCTTCGGGGCACCGTCAGCCGGTGCGGCCACGACCCGGACTCCCCTGCCGCCTGGGTGATCGCGTAGGGGGCGGGATCATGGCCGGAACGGTTCGGACTCGGGCTGCTTGGCGATTCGGTCGCCGACCGCCAGCGCCTTCCACAGTCGGCGGCTGATCCGGACCTTCATCGATCGCCCATCGGCGAGGCGTACGTCGACGAAGTGGTACATGTTCGAGCCATCGAGCATGCCTCGCGACATGGCGGTGACGACGCCCTCCCAGGCGTCGTCAAGCCCATCTTTGTCTGCTTTCGTCATGCTCTGGAGTCTATGGAGCCGAGCTGGCGCTCCGACAGGGCCGTGCATCCCGTCCGGGACCGTACAAATGTCATGCCGGGCTCCTGGCGCCCTCCCCGGGTGCGTTCGATCTGCCCCACCGGTCCAGCGCCAGGTTCTCCCCACCCATCCGGGCCAGGAGCGGGCCCCGCCCCGCTGCCGCCTTCGCCCGGTTCCGGTGCCGACGGTGCGGCCTCGTCCCGAATCGGCCAGTTCTGAGCGGTTTCGGCCGTTCATAGCGGATGGGGGGTTCTCAGCGTGTTTGGCGGGATGGTGCTGGGGACGGCGGGGACCGCGCCCCGTGGGGGGAGCGCCCGTGGAGCCGACAGGGGGATGTGGCGATGGCCAACCTGCACTACGAGATACTCACCGATCCCGCACAGCTTCAGGTATCCGGCACGGGCAAGGACGAGGAGTCGCCCGGAACGGTGCACATCGTCGTATCCAATCCGAACGCGTGGTTCGTGACCCTCTACGATCTCGCCGTGACGGTGCCGTACGGCACCGGCCGGGACCATCTGACCGTCGACCCGGACCGGATCAGGGCCCGGGTCAGTCGCAGCACGCTGAGTCCCACGGTCGACCTCGCGGACACCTGGGACGGTACGGCCGGGACCTACCGGCTGGAGTCGTCCTCGGGCGCGCGCCTGCGGAGGGGCGAGGTCATCGTCATCGAGCTGACCGGCTTCCCCGTCTCCTCCGAGGAGGGGCTGGTCCTGCTGTCCGTGGCGGAGGAGTCGCAGGGCCGGGGCGCCAGGAACGAACACCTCGTCACGCTGAGCCTGCTGAAGCGGGCTCCCAAGATTCCCCGCAACTTCCGTGCGGAGAAGACCCTGCTGGGTTCGACGGAACGCGTCACCCTGCGGTGGGACGGACCCGACGGCCTGGGATACAAGATCCAGGGTCCCGACGGACTGACCCAGACCGTCCCGCAGCGTTCCGGACCGGACTGGAGCTGGTCGCCGAAGCCGGGTGAGGAGCCCAAGCGGGACGCCACCTACATCCTGATCGCCACCCCCCAGAGCGAGCACCAGCCGGGGTACTGCCTCACCGCGCAGCCCCGAGTTCGAGAGCGTCACGGCGGCGAACGGGCTGTCCACTCCCTGGGTCAAGGGCATCGGCCACGAGGGCCGGATCGAGTTCACCGACCTGGGCGCGAAGGTCCTGGACGCGCAGCAGAAGTACGGCACGCTCGCCGCGCAGGCAGCCACCGTGGAAACCGTCACCGCCACGACCGGCGTCACGACCCCCTGGGTCAGGGGCACCGCACACGAAGGCCGCATCGAATTCACCGAACACGGCGCCCGGATCCTCGACGACCGGCAGGCGCCGGGCACCGTCACCGCTGCAGCACTGGACGTGGAGACCGTGAGCGCCGCGCTGCTGCGGGGGCGTGACGGCGAAGCGGGATGGATCCGGTTCCCCGCCGACGGGATCACGGTCGGCCACGGCGCGGGCGGTGACCTGGGTGTCGTCACGGCGGACCGGGTCCGGGCGAACGGCTGGGTGACGTCGACGGTGGCAAGGGGTGGATCGAGTTCCCCCGGTCGGGGGTGAACATCCGCAAGGACGGAACGCAGGAATGGGGCACCGTCGCCGCCGACAAGGCGGATCTGACCGGTATCAACACCTCATGGGTGCAGGGCCGCACGACCGGGGACGGGTGGATCGAGTTCCCGGCCAATGGCCTGAACGTGTTCCAGGGAGCCGGCGACAGGCAGTGGGGCACCGTCGCGGCCGGCACGGCGGACCTCGATGACGTCGTCACCCACCGGGCCCGGGTCAAGGAACGGCTCAACCTGGAGGGCGGTCTGACCGTCGACAACGTGCTGGAGACGCAGGACGGCCCGCCTCGGCTGATCGTCCACGGCCGCCTCGACGCCCAGGGCGAGGTGCTGGCCGACCGCCAGGTCACCGTCGCCGGAAACCTCACCACCAAGGGGATACTCCGTGTTCAGGGGGAGTCTCTCTTTCGGGGCAAGGTGAACGCCAACGGGCACCTTTCCGTCCGCAACGCGGATGCCTGGATCATGCACACGAACGACGGACAGATCGCGGTCCAAGGAGACCTGCGAGTCCACGGAGCCTTCCGCTCCGACAGTTGACCGCTTCACCGTCGCGCTTGCTCCGCCGGCCCCATGGAGCCGGCGGAGCAAGCGCACCTCATCCGGAGCCGACGTCGATGTCCCTGCGTGAAGGCGCCCGCCGGCACGACGCGGAGCGACCGGTCACTCCCCGAAGGCCGACAGTCGGCAGGCGGCTTGGTTCTCCTCGGCGGCCGTGCGCAATGCCGCGGTGACGGCGGCGGTCGTCGGGTTCGTGTTCTCGGTGTGACGGGTCGCGGCGAACAGGAGGCGTTGGATCGGGTGGTCCGCGATGGGGCTCGTGCGGATTCCGGGTGTGGTCGGGTCGATGGCCGTGCGGGGGACGAGCGCGGCGGCCAGGCCGGCTCGTGCGAGGGTGAGCTGGGCGGATATGTCGGCGGTGATGTAGCGGGGTACGGGTGTGAAACCGACTCGCCGGCAGCCTTGCAGGATGGCTTGTCCGCAGTCCGTGGTCGGCGGTGGTACCGCGAGATCGCGCGTAGCCAGCTCCCGCAGCATGACGGGCCGGCCGTCGCCCTGATCGGCGGCGGTGACGACGAGCAGCGGATCGTCGAGCAGGGGTGCGAGGTCGACGCCGCGGGGTGTCGCGTCCGGCAGGTGGTGGTAGCGCTGTCCCAGCACCACGTCGACGGTGCCGAGTGCGAGTTCGCGTAGCTGTGCTTGGTCGGTGATGAGGCAGGTGACGGTGAGCTGCGGGTGGTACGAGCCGAGTTTGGTGAGTGCGGGGGCCACGATCCCGGTGACGGTGGACGGCAGCGCGGACAGGGTGGCGGCGGCGCCGACCGTGCCCTTGACCGCCGCTATGGCGCTTTCGGCCTCTTCCATGGCAGCGAGGATGCGGTCGGCGTGTTCGAGGAGGACGCGGCCGGCCTCGGTCAGTGCGACGGTCCGCCCGTCGGGGCGCAGCAGGTCGACTCCCACGTCGTTCCTCAGGGCTGCCAGCTGCTGGGACACCGCACCGGCGGTCAGCGCCAGTGAGTGGGCGGCCGCGGTGATGGATCCACGGGCGGCGACGGTCTTGAGCATGTACAGGCGTCGGACATCGAGCATGACTCGATAGGATAGCTAAAGGGTTCCATCAGGAAAGCGGCTCTTGACCTGTCGAGTGGTGATGGGCGACCTTCAGGCCATGGAAATCGCTCAGTGCGTGGCCGCCGTGGCCCGCCCCATCCATGACTTCGGTGACGAGTTCATGTCCGACGAGGCGACCGCCGGGATCGGCCTGCGTGCCGGGTTCGCTCCGGGCCGTGGCTTCTACTGCCGAGGACGCTTCGGAGTGCTCGGCGAGGCACCGGTCACCGTGGTCCAAGCCGTACAGGGCTTCCTCGGCCCCCGGCTGGTGACCGCGGGCTGGCTGGCGGGACGGCCCGTGATGCCGGCGGAAGAGGCCGCCGCCTGCTACGCACGGGCTGTCCGGGCGTGGGGGCGCGCACACATCCCCGCCGACGTGGACGTAGAGCACTTCAACCACTTGGCACAGCGGCTGATCGATGCAGCCGACGCCGACGCACTGCCGCTGTTCGCCGGCTGGCGGGCTCTGCCCTGCCCCGGTGACGACCCGGCCGGCGCGGCGATGCAGCGCATACATGTACTACGGGAACACCGGGGCGCCTGCCATCTGGCGGCGGTACGCCGGTGCGGGCTGAGCGCCCGGTCGGCCATGGTCATCAACCTCGGTGTCGAGCAGGCGGCGCACTACGGCTGGCGGGAACCGCAGCCCGTCGACCCGGCCCAGATCCCCCGACGGCAACGTGCCGAGCGGATCACCGACGAGATGCAGATGCCGCTCTACGCCGGTCTGACCGGCCCGCAGCGCACGGATTTCGCTCGGCTCGTAGGTGAACTGACCGCCCTCTGATGAGCCCGGCGCTCGTCAGCCGTGAGCGTCCGACAGCGGGCCGCCAGGCCCTCGGTGGGCACCGGGGTGCCGCCGACCGACTCGGGTGAGAGGTCGCGCGGGACACGCTTGGGAAGAAGTTCGGCGCCGCTGTCGATCCGGCCGCGTCCCGTTCGACATCCTGGTGTAGGACGCATGGCCATACCAGGAGGCGACAGGACCCGATGAGACAGCACATGGACCAACTGCTGCGCGTGCAGAACTTCACCATCTCCAGCGACGGCGTCGCCGCCGGCGAGGACCAGAGCCTGGAGCGGCCTTTCGGTCACGACGTCGATCCGGGAAAGCTCTTCGCCTGGGCGGGCGCCACGGCGAGCTGGCCCAACCGCACCGAGCCCGGGGGGAGCCGGGGTCTCGACGACTACTTCGCCCGGGACTTCAGCCACAACATCGGCGCCGAGATCATGGGCCGCAACAAGTTCGGACCCCAGCGCGGCCCGTGGAGCGACCACGAGTGGCGCGGCTGGTGGGGTGAGGAGCCGCCCTTCCACACGCCGGTTTTCGTCCTGACCCACCACGGGCGTCCGTCGTTCACGCTCTCCGACACCACCTTCCATTTCGTGGACGGTGACCCAGCCACCGTTCTCGCGCAGGCGCGGGAGGCGGCGCGGGGCAAGGACGTCCGGCTCGGCGGCGGCGTGACCACCATCCGGGAGTTCCTCGACGCCGACCTCGTCGACACCATGCATGTGGCCGTCTCACCGGTGAAGCTCGGGTCCGGGCTGCGCCTCTGGGGCTCGCCCGAGGAGTTGCTGGACCGGTTCCACATGGAGGTCGTGCCCAGCCCGAGCGGTGTGTCGCACCACCTCTTCTGGCGCAGGTGACGAGCGGGACGGCCCGGGGGGCTCCGCGCGGGCCGGCGTGAGGCGTGAGCTTGCCCCGGATGAACGCTCCGTTGTGGTCGAGTCGCCCCCTGCAGGAGAGGTGCACAGCCGACGCAACCCCATGAGGGGGCGGGACCCAACCGCGCCGCCGGCGCGACACCGGCAGCACCGAGGGCGTCATCGAAGGCCGCTAACGAACCAACTCTGACCCGGCCCGACCGGGGCTGGTCAGTGCACGACCGCGTCCCCCTGCCCACTCACCGGACGGGGGGCGCGGCGTTCCCCGGGAGCAGCCAAAACGCTATTTCTCGGCCGCGGGCTGCCTACGGCGCCCGTGCGCGACCGGCGCTACGGCGAGCTGCGCCGCTTCACCCTCGACGAACCGGAGTACCACGAGGCCATCGCGGCACTCGCCGACGGCGCCCGCGCCGACACACGGCAGCCCTGTGTGCAGCGGCACACACGCCATAGTCTTCCAACCAGCCCTGCACACTCATGCCTTCTCACCGGGAGCTGTCTATGGCCGTTCGCCGTGTCGTACCCAACATCCAGTCAGAGACCCAGCGGGAGAGCCGTGAGTTCTACGGCCTACTGGGCTTCGAGGAGGTCATGAACCACGGCTGGATCATGACGGTGGCTTCCCCCTCCAGCCCGGCGGCGCAAGTCAGCTTCATGGCCCGCGACAAGACCGCCCCGGTCACCCCCGACTTGAGCATCGAAGTGGACGACGTGGACGCGGCCTATGAGGCCGTGCTGAGCAGTGGTGCGGACATCCTCCATCCTCTCCAGGATGAGGAGTGGGGGGTGCGCCGCTTCTTCGTCCGCGACCCCAACGGGCGGGTGGTCAACGTGCTGAGTCACCGCTGACGAGCCCCTCCGCACGGGCGGGGTGATCACTGGGCGGGGCGATCACTGGGGGGCGGGCTTCTGCCGGTGGGCGTTCTGCCACGCCTCGCGCCCGGCCGGCGAGCCTGCGGCAGCGACCCGACCGCACGGCACGCACGATCCGGCACGTCAGGGGATCTGGGCCTCGATATGGGCGAGTTGGGCGGCGAGGATCTCTTCGAACGCGGCGCGGCGGTCTGCTCCGAGGGGGCGGATGTCGCGGGCGAAGTGGGCCAGGGCGGGGAAGCGTTCGGGGTCGGCGCCGAGCACCGCGACGCGGAACTGCTCCATGGCCTGTTCGTACTCCTTGGGGGTGATGGTGCTGATTCCGGCCTCGGAGGCGATCAGCGCGGCGAGGAGGATCACGATGCGGTGGTATCGCACCGGGACCTCCTCGTCGGGCAGGCCGGACGCGCGCAGAGCCTGTAGCAGCTCCTCCATGACCAATCGGGAGCCGGTGCCGCCGGAGGCGTAGCGTCCCCACACCGTGGCGAGTTGGGGTTGCTCGCCGAAGGCCTCGCGCAGGCGCAGGGCCAGGGCGGTGATGCGCTGCTTCCAGTCGCCCTCGGGGCGGTAGCCGTCCATGGCGGCCAGCAGGATCCGGTCGGCAACCGCGCGCAGCAGTTCGGTCTTGTTGCGGAAGTGCCGGTAGAGGCTGGAGGAGTCGGTCCCGAGCGCTGCGGCGAGTTTGCGCACGCTGAACGACTCGGCATCGCCCGTGCGCAGCAGTTCCGCCGCCGTGTCCAGGATCTCCTCGGTCGACCATCGCCTTCGGCCAGTCATCTCGCCCCTCTCCTCCGGACTCAGCCTAACCTATGCACTTGCCGATGCACGCACTGCGTGCATCATGAGGACATCACACCGTCCGGCCACAACGACACACCCGGCATCCGGCCGGGAGGGGAGAAGGACACATGAGTGAGCCCACTACCGCGATACGGCCCCCGGAGCCGGGCTTCTCGGCGATCACGGCCGAGGAACTGCGCGCCTACCGCGACGCGGAGAACCGCTGGCGGGCGTCCGGCGCGGCTCGGGCCCTGCTCGGGGAGCCGAATCCCGGCGCCGCGATCGCCTGGCGGCAGCTGGCGCTGCCCGGCCGCGACCTCCCGGTCCGGGTGTACCGGCCGGCGTCGACAGGGGAGGGCGGAGCCGAAACCCGGACCGACATGCCACTCGTGGTCCATGTCCACGGGGGCGGCTTCGTGGGCACAGCGGTGCAGTGCGACTGGACCAACAGCCACCTCGCCGCGGGACTGCACGCCCTCGTCGTCTCGGTCGAGCACCGCCTCCTCGCACCCGGCAGCCCGCTCTCGAACGCCGCTGACGATGGCTGGGACGTACTCGAACACATCGTGCGGCACGCCGCGCAGTGGGGTGTCGACCCGGCGCGCGCGGCCGTCTTCGGTGAGAGCTGCGGCGCGCTGATCAGCGCTCTGACCGCCATCCGAGCCAGGGAAGCCGGCCTTGCACTCACGGCGCAGGTGCTGGTCAACCCCGTGGTAGACGTGACCGAGACGATGTTCGACCACCCCTCGATCGGCGAGTACGCGTACAGCCCGACCCGGGCCCTGCCGCAACTGCAGCTCATCCAGCGGCTCGCCGTCCCGCCGGGAAGCGACGCCGGCGCAGTCTCGCCGCTGTACGAGGACGACCTGAGCGGGCTCGCCCCGGCGCTCGTGGTGCTGCCCACCAAGGACGCGGTCGCCGATCACGGCCGCCGCTACGCCGAGCGGCTGCGCGCGGCCAGGACGCCCGTGCGGCTTTCCGAATACCGGGGCGCGGGACACGCGTTCCTCACCTTGCCCGGCGTGGAACCACAGGCCGATGCCGCCCGGGCGGAGATCCTCCGGTTCCTCCGCGCGGCCCTGGCGAAGTGAGGAAGGAACGATGCCCCCCACAAAACCGCTGAACGCGACATACCTGCAAGGTGAGTTCGCATCACTGGGTGTGCGGCCCGGATCCGTACTGATGGTCCATTCGTCGCTGTCCGCCTTCGGGCAGGTGGACGGAGGGGCCGACGCGGTGGTGCAGGCCCTGTGCGCGACGGTGGGCCGGAAGGGCACGATCGTCGTGCCCGCCTATACCCGGCAGGTCGCCGACCCCTACCCTGACGGCCACGCCTTCGACGACCCCCGAACGGCCGAAGCACGCGCAGCCGTCCCGCTCTTCCATGAGGCGCTACCGACGGCGATGGGTGCGGTCCCCAGCGCAGTGCTGGGGCACCCGGACCGGATCCGGAGCCAGCACCCCCAAGCATCCCTGGCGGCCCTTGGAGCGGACGCACGCACCATCTGCGCCGGGCAGCCACTCGGCTACGCCCTCGGGAGTGGTTCGCCCTTCGCGAAGATCTATCAGCTGGGCGGGTCCATACTGCTGCTCGGAGTCGGGCACAACCGCAACTCGTTCCTGCACCATGCGGAATCCCTGGTGCCCGCCCACCGGAAGAAGCTGCGCCGCTTCCCGTACCTGGTTGACGGTGAGCGGGTGTGGCTCGAAGCGCTGGATGTCGGCAACGACAACGACACCCACTTCCCGCTCATCGGCGCGGAGTTCGCCGCCCTGGGACTGTCCCGCAGCCGCGTGATCGGATCGGCCCTCTGTCAATTGGTGCCCGTTGTCGCCTTCGTCGACTACGCCCAAGAGCGCCTGGCTCAACTGCTGCCCCAAAGTGGCCATTGCCGCCCGGGCCCGCCAACAGGCATGGCGGCCGGACCCCGATCGTCACCGAGGACGCTCCACACCACGGTCGGCCCCAGGGCGAACGGCGAGTCCGCCGAGCAGATCCAGCCCGACCCTGTCATCCCCACCGGCCAACGCGAGGGCCAGACCCCCTCAGTGGCCGACGGAGAGGACGCCCCCTTCTGAGTCAGCGTCTGACACCGCCTCCGCCCAGCGCCCGGGCCGGCGAGGTTTTCCCACCAAGCAGGCGGGGAGGCTCCGTCTGGCCCGACTGCCGCCTACACCCCGGGAGTCCCGCTCGTGGCAACGCTGCTGGTCCGCACCGACTTCGCCCATCCGCGCGCGTGGCAGGAGCTGTGCGAGACGGTCCAGGCTCCGAGCACCGACGGGTTTCTCGCCGACACGGCCACCATCGACGACACCGCCTACCGTGGCCTGCCACCGGAGCAGATCCTCCAGCGGCTGCCGACCCGCCCCCAGGACCGTCTCCTGGCCGTCGCCGACACCACCACCTGCGCCACCGCCGGCCGGCCCGTCCTCGTGATCGACCTCCTGCGGCCACTGCGGCCACTGCGGTCGCTGCGCGTCCTCGCCACCGAGCTCTGGTCCATCGACAACAACCTCACCCTGGGCAACATGGACTACCACGAGTTCCTCAACGCAGCCGACGAGAACGGGATCTTCCGGGGCTTCTGATGCAGCCCTCAGGTCACGGCATCAGGGGCCACCAGGGGGCATCAGGGACCGTCTCAGCCGCCCTGGCCGGCGCTGCCGATCGGGCCGACCTTGACCGGGGAACCGGAGCCCTCGGTGACGGGCAGCGTGGCGGCGCCCGGCCAGGCGAGGGTGACCGACTGCCTCTCCCCCGGCGGGGTCACCACCATGCCGGTGATGCGGACACCGGAACCACCCGAGGTGTTGAGCGGGTAGGTGACGCCGAAGGACACCGACGCCCCCTTCTTGAGGGTGCTCGGCTCGGCCTTCTCACCCGTGCGCTGCGCCGACAACGCACCGGAGGCGGTCTTCAAGTCGACGCCCGCGTACCCGGGCAGGGTGCAGTCCCGGTTTCCGTGGTTCTTCAACGTCACCGCGACCGTGCCCCCGGTGTCCCCGCCGATGGTGCTGTCCATGGCAGTGATCGTCAGCTCGCCCGTCTTGCACGTACCGGACGTGCCGCTGTCGGCCGGACCCGTGCCGCCGGCCGCCCCCTTCCCGTCGGAGGACGTCCCGGCAGAGGGCTTCGCGGTGCCCGCCCCCGTACCGGCCGAGGCCGGAGCCCCGCCCGAGGGCGACGACGGGACCGAAGCCGAGGCCGCGGACGACGGACTGCTCTGCGCCGCGCCGTCATCGCCGTTCTGGCAGGCCGTCAGCGAGAAACCCGCGGCGACGGCCAGGGCCGCGAAGGTCAGCTTGTGAACGCGCATCGTCTCATCCTCGGATCTGTCGGCGGTGCCCGGCACGTCGTTGCGGATCGGCACCAGTGGGTGTTCCTGATCAGCAAGACCCCACCTGAACGACAGCCGTTCCGCCCGGACACCCCCTAATACCTGGCCGTTACATACACAGCCGTGACGCCGGCCGTCACCACCGGACACACGGCACCGTGGCGCCCCATCGACCAGCCGAAAGCATGGATCCCGCCACCACTTCGCAGCTGCTATCGGCCACCACCTCCTGGCACACACCCGTGACACAGCCGATCTTGACCAAGGCCCGGTTCCGTCTCCTGGGTCAGCGCCGCACCTGACGGTGGCCGCCAGGGCGCCACCCGAAATCCGGGCAACCGTCTTTCTGCACCCCCCTTTCCCCCGCCGGGGCGGCGCATTTCCGGCCCCGCGGGCCAAAAGTCTGCCGTATGTGGCCGGAGTCAACTGCCATCGATTTGGTGGTGCGCTCCCGGTGTTCCATGATGTGAATGGGCATCAGATGGGGCTCACGCCTTCGAACTAGAGGGCGTGCCAACATTATTGAAGGATCAACAGCTTGAGCGTGTGACGACTCCCACGCCCTTGCTGCCATCTGCTCCCTTTTCTCTTTCTCTTTCAACTTTCGTCTTCCAGGTAAGGCAGCATGCCCGTCCAGCAGTTTTCAGACCTCGTGCGTTTCGCCCGAGACTGCTCTCCCTTCTACGCAGACCTCTACGCAGACCTGGCGCCCCAGGTGAACAGCCTCACCGATCTGCCCGTGGTGGATCAGAACGAGTTCTGGGCCGCCAACACCCTGCGCGACAACCTCGTCCTGACCGCCCCGCTCGGGGAAGCCGTCGTGTTCAAGACCGGCGGCACCACGGGGACTCCGCGCTTCTCCTGCTACACCCGTGAGGAATGGCAGGAGTTCGTCACCACATTCGGCGCCGGCCTCGTCGACGCGGGCCTGCGGCCCGGCCACCGGGTGGCCGACCTGTTCTACGCCGGGGAGCTCTACGCCAGCTTCCTCTTCATCCTCGACTCGCTCGCGCACGCCCCCGTCGCCAACGTACGGCTGCCCATCGGCGGCGCGGCACCGCTGGAGTCGACCGTCTCCACCCTCGACGACTTCGGCGCGCACGTCGTCGCCGGAACTCCGACCACGCTGTGCCGACTCGCCGAGTACCTGATCTCCACCGGCCGCCAACTCCCGGACGTCGAATTCCTCTTCTTCGGCGGCGAAGCTCTCTTCGACGACCAGCGCCGCCTCCTCTCGGGCGCGTTCCCCCACGCCGTACCCCGCTCCCTCGGCTACGCGAGCGTCGACGGCGGCCTCCTCGGCAGGCCGGTCCCCGGCCCCGACTCACGCGTCCACCGGCCGTTCTCCCCGCACACCGTCGTGGAGATCCTGGACGAGACGACCGGCGAACCCATCCGCGAGGCAGGCCGGCCCGGACGGGTCGTCGTCACCCAGCTCTTCCGCCGCCTCATGCCCGTCATCCGCTACCCCGCCGGCGACCGCGCCGAGTGGACCGACACCGAAGGCGGCCCCTTCCGCATCCTGGGCCGCGCCGAGGAAGGCGTACGCGTCGGCCCCGTCTCGCTCTACTGGGAGGACGTCGCGAACGCCGTCGCCGAAGCCGACACCGACGGACTCGTCACGGGCATGCAGCTCCTCGTACGCCGCGGGGAGGGCCGCGACGGCCTGGTCCTGCGCCTGGCCACCGCCCAAGACCGCGACCCGGCCGGCCTGGAGGTCCTCGCCAAGGCGGTCGTCACCGGACTGAACACCGCCCGGCCGCTCTACCCCGAAAGCGTCGCCAACGGATTCGTCCACCCCCTCCGCGTCGAGTGGGCCCGCCACAGCGACCTCACGGTCAACTCCCGCTCCGGCAAGCTCATCCGCGTCCTCGACGAGAGGCCGACCGCATGACCGTCCCCACGGCGGCCCCCGGCCGCCGGCTCCCGCTCGTCCTGCGCAACCGCGCCTTCGGAACCGTGTGGGTGGGCCAGGTGCTCACCCAGGCCGCGGTACGCATGTTCCAGGTGGGCACCTCCTGGTGGCTCATCGGCTACGCCGCCTCCGGCAGCGGCGGGCTCGCGGCCGGCCTGTTCATGTGCGTCAGCACCCTCCCCGCCGTGATCTCGGCCCCGCTCGTCGCCCGCGCCATCACCCGCTGCGCCCACGGCTCGCTGCTCCGCGCCGCGGCCGGTGGCGCCGGAGCGGCCGCCGCCGCGCTCGCCGTCTGGGCCGGTACGAGCGATCTGCCGGTCGCCGCGGCCTACGCGGCGGCCCTGGCACTGGCCACCTGCCAGGCCTTCTTCGACCCGTGCCTGACCACCTCCGTGCCCGAGCTCGTCGAGGACGAGGACATCGAAGCGGCCACCGGGTTCGAACTGTCCACCCAGTCGCTCGCCGGCCTGGGCGGCGCCCTGCTCGGCGCCCTCATCGTGGACGGGGGCGGCATCGCAGGCCTCGCGGCCGGCTGCGCCGTCGCCTACTGCGCGGCCGCGGCGCTGATCACGACCGTACGGTTCCGCACCGCGGACGCGCAGGCGTCGGATACCGCGGATGCGGCGGATGCGGCGGATGCGGCGGCAGACGCAGACACGGAGCGGGCCGAGGCGCCGCCCCGGCGCACGCTGCGCCAGATCCTCGGCGCGCTGCCCTACGTCCGCGCCATCCTGCTCTGCTTCGCCGCGGCCAACCTCTTCACCACCGCCGTCTTCGTCGTCATGCCGCTCTACACCGCTTCCGTCCTGCACGGCGACGGCGCCACCGTGTCCCTCCTGGAGGCATCGCTCGGCGCGGGCACGCTCCTGGGCTCCTTCACCGGTGCCCGGGTACCCGGCCGTCCCTCCGTGGTCGGCTCCGCCTGCCTCGGCGCGATGGCCCTCGCCCTCGCCGTCCCCGGTCTGATCGCGGCGCTGCCCGTCATCGCAGGGGCCCTGCTGGTGACCGGCTGGTGCGTCGGGGTGATCGGGGTCCGCTTCGTGGCCCTGTTCCAGCGGCTGGTGCCGACGGCCGACAAGCCGGCCTTCTTCGCCGTCATGCAGGCCGTGCTCGGGGCGACCTTCCCCGTCGCCTCGCTCCTCTTCGGCCTGCTGGGCGACCACCTCTCCGCCCGCACCCTGTGTCTGATCCAGGCGGCCGGACTGGTACCCGCCGCCCTCGCCCTGCTCCTGCTGCCCGGTCACTCCCGAACGGCGGACGACCCGGTCACCGGCCCGGTCGCCGACCGCGGCGCCGACTCCGCGGCCCCGTCGCCGGCCCCCGCCGCAGGAGGCGCCCGATGACCGCCGCAGTGATCGAGAAGGCCACCCCGGCCGACATCGCCGACCTCCGTCAGCTCTACTACGCCGTCTACGGCCCGCACTACCCCACGGCCCTCGGCACCGACCCCGCCGAAATGTCCCGCCTCATCCAGGACGCGTACACCCTCTGGCTCGTCGCCCGTTGCCCCCGTACCGGGGCCCTCGCCGGATCGGCCGCGATCCACGGCGAGCCCGGCAGCCGCATCGGCCGCCTCGAAGGGCTCGCCGTCCACCCGGACCAGCGCGGATCGGGGCTGGCCGGACAGCTGACCGAAGCCCTGTGCGCGGGCACCCTCAACGCGGGCACCCTCGACTCGGTGTACGCCACCGTCCGTACGGTCAGTGCCGGACCCCAGCGCGTCGTGGCCCGCAACGGTTTCCGCCCCATGGGCATCCTGCCGAACGCCGTGGACCTCAGCAGCCGGGAAAGCCTCGCACTCTACGCGCGTCACTCGCCCGGGGTGCTGGACCGCAGGGTTCCCGTCGCCGAGGTGCCCGCCTCCCTGGAGCCGCTCCTGCACACCGCCGGGGCGAGCCTCGGCATCAGCTACGCGGACACCCGGCCCACGGCGGCGCAGCCGGTGCCCGCCAGGCCCGCGGCGGCCCCGCTGGAGATGATCGAGGCCCCGGCCTTCGTCCGCCGCCGCTTCGACGCGCACTTCCCCGACACCGGCCGCTGGTTCTACCCCCTGCACACCCCGAACGTCCTCCTCACCCCCGGCGACGGCAGCTTCGAGGTGTACGCGTACCTCAACCGCACCGGCGGGTACTGCGCCCTGGTCGCCGCCCATCCCGACCCGGCCGCCGCCGCGGGCTGGCTGGAGCCGGTCACCCGTACCCTCACCCGCGCCGGGGCCGGCTACGTCGAGGCGCTCGTCCCCCTCGAACACCACGCCGCGCTCTCCGCCTTCACCGCGCAGGGCTTCATCGCCGGCGCCCTGTACCCGGCCATGCGCCGGGACCACGACGGCTTCCACGACTACGCGGTCATGTCCCGCACCACCGAGCACATCGACTTCCGCGGCGTGGTCGTCGACCCTCCGCTCCAGCCCTTCCTCGATTCCTATGTGTCGGCCTGGGCGTCGGCACATCTGCCCTCCCGTGAGGTTGCCCCATGATTCCCCCGCCCCCGGCCGTGAACCCCCATCTCGCCCCCGTCGGCGTCCCCGACGCCACCGCCCTCGCCCGGGTCCAGCAGCTCTGCGACCTGACCGCGCCCTACGCCTCCGGGCCCGCGGAGGAGGAGCTGTTCGCCGCCGCCATGGCGGAGATCAACACCTGGCACCGGGACCGGTCGCCGTTCTTCCGCAGCCTCTACGACGGGGAGCGCCCGGACACCCCGTACGAGGCACCCCTCGTGCACGCGAACTTCTTCAAGCGGCACGAGGTCCTGTCCATCCCCCGGGACGACGTCCACCTGCACCTGACCTCCTCCGGCACCACCGGGCAGAAGTCGCAGATGTTCTTCGACGAGTGGACCATCCGCTCGGCCCAGCGCATGGTCGCCCGCATCTTCGACCACAACGGCTGGATCGACCCCGCCCGGGACGTCAACTACCTGCTCTACAGCTACGAGCCCGCGCGCGACCTCAACCTGGGCACCTCGTTCACCGACAACTACCTGTGCGACTTCGCCCCGGCCCGGCAGGTCGAGTACGCGCTGCGCACCACCGGCAACGGGCACGAGTTCGACCCCTTCGGCTGCGTCGCCGCACTGCGGCGCTTCGCCGAGGAGGACGCCCCCGTGCGCATCCTCGGCTTCCCCGCATTCCTCTGGTTCACCCTGGAACGGATGCGCGCCATGGGCCTGGCGCCGCTGGAACTGCCGGAAGGGTCCCTGGTCATCCTCGGCGGAGGCTGGAAGGGCCACACCGACCGGCAGATCGGCAAGCACGAGCTGTACGCCCGCGTCACCGAGCAGCTGGGCATCCCCTCCGAGCGGATCCGCGACACCTTCGGCTCCGTCGAGCACTGCATCCCGTACATCGAATGCGCGCGGCACAACCTCCACGCCCCCGTCTGGTCCCGCGTGTTCATACGCTCCACCCGGACGCTCGAACCGCTCCCGTACGGCGAGCGGGGCTACCTGCACCTGGTGTCCCCGTACATCACCTCCGTACCGGCACAGAGCGTCGTCATGGGCGACCTCGCCTCGCTCCACCCGGGCGAGGAGTGCGGATGCGAGTTGTCCACCCCGTGGTTCACGATCCACGGCCGGGCCGGTGTCAGCCGCAATCGCAGCTGTGCCGTGGCCGCCGCCGAACTGATGAAGGGAATGTCATGACCGACACCACCACCCAGCACTACTGGCAGGGCGCCTTCATCGGCGACGCCGAGGCCGCCGACCGCCTCGCCGCGCTGCCCGCCGCCGTGGAGGCCGCACTCGCCGCACCCCTGGACACCGAGACGGTCCTGGCCGCCTGCGACGCCCTCGCCGAAGCCCTGCGCGACCCCGGCCACCCCGTCCGGGAGCGGCTGGCCCCGCACCTGCCCGCGGACGGCGGCGCGGACGGCGGCGCAGGCGCCGGGGCAGGCGCCGGGGCGGACGGCCCTGCGGCAGAGGAGCTCTTCGCCGAGCTCGCCGCCTTTCTCGGCCGCGGCTCCCTCACCCGCAAGCTCCACCGCGAGCTGGGAGGCACCGCCCCGCAGCGGCTGACCCGCCCCGACGCCAAGGAGACGGTCTACGAGGCCTGGGCGCCCGTCGGCCTGGTCGCCCACATAGCCCCCGGCAACGCCGCCACCGTCGCCCCGCTCAGCCTGATCGAGGGACTCCTCGCCGGCAACGTCAACGTCCTCAAGACGAGCAGCGCCGACACCCTGCTCGCCCAGCACCTGCTCGCCGAACTCGCCGCGCAGGACCCGACCGGCGCCCTCGCCGAGCGCATCATCGTGCTGCGCTTCCCCTCCTTCCGCCAGGACTGGCTGCGCCTGATGTGCGCACCCGCCGACGCCGTCGCCGTCTGGGGCGGTGAGGCCGCCGTCGAGGGCGTCGCCGCCCACGTCCCGGCCGGCTGCCGCCTGGTGGAGTGGGGGCACAAGATCTCCTTCGCCTACCTCACCCGGGACACCTGGGCGGACGAGCAGACCCTGACCGACCTGGCCCGGGACATCTGCCTCTTCGAGCAGCAGGCCTGCTCCAGCCCCCAGGTGGTCTACCTCGACACCGAGGACACCGGGGAACTCCACGCGTGCGCCGAGCGGCTCGCCGCCGCGCTCGCCGCCCGGCCGGCGCCCGCCGGGGTGGAGCTGGACCCGGCCGAGTACGCCGAGCTGACCACCACCGAGCACCTCGCCCGCCTGGAGGAACACCTCGGCTTCACCCGGGTCCTGGCCGCCCCCGACGGTACCTGGCGCGTCATCGCCGACGCCCGTCCGGCGCTCACCGCCTCCCCGCTGCACCGCAGCGTCTGGGTCAAGCCGCTGCCCCGCAAGAACCTCATCGCGACGCTGCGCCCCATGCGCCGCTACCTCCAGACCGCGGGCATCGCGGGCAGCCTGACCGACACCGCCGAATTGTCCGCCCTGGTCCTCGCGGCCGGCGCCACCCGCGTCACGCCCGTCGGCGCCATGACCGCCGGCTACTCCGGCGAACCCCACGACGGCGTGTACGCCCTCCAGCGCTACAGCCGCCGCGTCGCCGTCCAGACCGACCAGCGCTTCGCCGCCACCGCCTGCCTCGACGACCTCGCCCGCCCGGTCGCCTTCCCGGCGCCCGCGGGCCCGCTGCTCGACAAGGCCGCCGTCCAGGAGCTCAACCGCGGGGTCGACCGGAGCGACGCCGAGCTGTACTTCCGCAGCGGAGGCAGCACCGGTACACCCGCCCTGTCGCTCTTCACGTACGAGGACTACGACACGCAGATGCACGCCGCCGCCCGCGGCCTCCTCGCCGCCGGCTACGACCCGGCGCGCGACCGCACCGCCAACCTCTTCTACTGCGGCGGCATGTACGGCGGCTTCATCAGCTTCTTCTCCATTCTGGAACGCCTCGGCGGCGTCCAGATGCCGATGGCCGCCGGGCCCGACCACCGGGCCACCGCGGAGATGATCATCGCGTACGAGGTGGACACCCTCTTCGGCATGCCCTCCTACCTCTGGCAGCTGCTGCACGAGGCGTCGGACCTCCTGCGCTCCTACGGCGGCATCCGCAAGATCTACTACGGCGGAGAGCACTTCACCGAGGAGCAGCGCCGCACCCTCACCGAGGCCTTCGGCATCGAGGTCATCCACTCCATCACCTACGGCAGCACCGACCTCGGCCCCCTCGGCTACCAGTGCACGCACAGCACCGGCAGCGTCCACCACCTCCACGCCGACCTGCACACCCTGGAGATCGTCGAGATCGACGCCGACCGCCCGGTGGCGCCCGGGGAGACCGGCCGGCTCGTCTTCACCACCCGCGCCCGCCGCGGCCAGCACCTCGACCGCTACGTCATCGGCGACCTCGGACGCGCCCTGCCGGGCCGCTGCCCCTGCGGCAGCCACGCCCCGCGCTTCGAACTGCTCGGCCGGATGGGCGAGGTGATGCGGGTGGCGACGTACTTCCTCAACCACCGCCGCCTCGTGGCCATCGCGGAGGAGCGGCTGCACTACGGCGGCGAGATCCAGACCGTCCTGACCGGCGGGCCCGTCCGGGAGGTCCTCACCCTCCGCATGGAGCGCACCGACACCCTGGACCCGGCCGAGGCGCGCGGCGCCTTCCTGGCGGCCTACCCCGAATTGCGCTCGGCCGTGTCGGAGCAGCTGCTGGACTTCGCGGTCGAGCCGGTGCACGGCGCCGCCCTGGACCGCACGCCGACGAGCGGGAAACTCCGTGCGGTGGTGGACCACAGGCACGAAGCACGGGACCTGCACCGCCCCGCCCGACCGTAGCCCCGCCGCGCCGTCATGGCCCGGGCGGCGGCTGCGCCGTCCGGGCCATGACCGCTCTGCCGCGGGGCAGCCCCGGACTCCTCCCGGAAGACCAGGAAACGGCTGAACACCCGGGCGAACCAGCGGTCGTGGGTGACCGCCACGACCGTTCCGGTGAAGTCGGTCAGGGCCTGCTCCAGGGCCTCGGCCGAGATCAGGTCGAGGTTGTCGGTCGGTTCGTCCAGCAACAACAGGGTCGCCCCGGCGAGTTCCAGCAGCAGGACCTGGAAGCGTGCCTGCTGACCGCCCGACAGGGTCTCGAAGTTCTGGCGGCCGGCGCCTGCCAGGCCGTAGCGGCTCAGGGCCGACATGGCGCCCTGGAGGTCCAGCCCGGGTCGGTCGCCCTCGCCGGCGCCGAGGATGTCGGCCGGGGTCCGGCCGGCCCACTCCGGGTGCCGGTGCGTCTRGGCGAACAGCCCGGGCCGGACGCGTGCGCCCAGTCGGCAGGCACCGGTGTGTGCCACGGTCGCGGCCGTCTCCGCGGAGACCTCGTCGAGCAGGCGCAGGAAATGGCTCTTGCCCGACCCGTTCGAGCCGAGCACGCAGACGCGGTCGCCGAAGAACACCTCCAGGTCGAACGGCTTCATCAGTCCGCTGAGTTCGAGGTTCCGGCACGTGATCGCGCGGATTCCGGTCCGGGCGCCGCGCAGGTCCGGTGCGACCCGCTGCCGGCGCGGCGGCGCGGGCGGCGGCCCGGCCTCCTCGAACTTCCTCAGTCTCGTCTGGGCCGCGTGGTACCGCGAGGCCATCTCATCGCTGATGGAGGACTGCTGACGCAGGGTCCGGACCAGCTGTTTGAGCTGCTCGTGCTTCTCGCTCCAGCGCTGACGCAGTTCCGCCGCACGCTGCCAGCGGGCCTCCCGGGCCTCGCCCCAGCTGGCGAATCCGCCGCCGTGGGTCCAGGCCGTTCCGCCCTCCAGCGTCACGACCTGGCCGGCCGTGCGGCTCAGCACCTCGCGGTCGTGGGTGATCAGCAGCACCCCCTTCCGGGTCTGGGTGAGCTGTTCCTCCAGCCAGCGCTTTCCCGGAACGTCAAGATAGTTGTCCGGTTCGTCCAGCAGCAGCAGTTCGGCCGGGCCCCGGAGCAGGGCCTCCAGGACGAGGCGCTTCTGCTCCCCGCCGGACAGCGTCGTCACCTCCCGGAACTGCGCGGCCTGGAACGGGACGCCGAGCGCGGCGACCGTCACCGTGTCCCAGAGCACCTCGTGGTCGTACCCGCCGGCCTCGCCCCAGTCCACCAGCGCCTGGGCGTAACGGACCTGGGTCGTCTCGTCGTCGGCCTCCATCATGGCGAGTTCGGCCGCGTCGAGGGCGGCGGCCGCCGTCCGCAGCGACACGGGCGCGACGGTGAGCAGGAGGTCCCGGACGGTGCGCTCGTCGCGCAGGCTGCCGATGAACTGGGGCATGACCGCGACGGCGCCCTGGCTTCGGAACGATCCCTGCTGCGCCGGGAGGTCGCCCGCGAGGGTGCGCAGGAGCGTGGTCTTGCCCGCGCCGTTGTCGCCGATGAGCGCGACGGTCTGGCCTGCCGATACCCGGAACGAGACATCGCTGAACAGCTCGCGTCCATCGGGGAGAACGTGTCCGAGGGAGGCGGCTTCGAGGTAGCCCATGGGAGCAGATGCTAGCGGCCGGACACTCTCGGGGCGATTCGGTCCCGGCGGCCCGGATGATGGATTTTCGGCCTTGTGGCGAATACTCAATCACCGTTCACCGGGAAAGGATTATGCGACTGATCGGGCTATTCACTCGCCGGTTCCAGGGCTGCGCCGATTTCTTGCATCATGCACCCGCATGCGGAATGGTTGTGCTCGACAGGGACTTCGGGGAGGGACCGCCTGATGCCGCTGTGGGCCACTGTGCCTGCGTGTATGCGGATGCGTGCGCGGCGCCCGTCCCTCCTTTCCCAACGTGCCGCTTTCCACTGAAATGCGAGAGTCAGCCGATGCCGCCCATCCCCGTCCTGCACTCCGCGACTCCCTCCGCCCGCCCGGATCCCGTCACCGTCGCACTCGTCGGTGCGGAATTCGGATGGGGAAGCTCGGGAAAACTGAGTGCGGTGCTCTCCGAATTGCGGAACCGGTCGACACCTTCCCTGCGGTTCGTCGGAATGGCGTCGGGACTGGGCCGGCCCCTGCTCGCCGAGCACGCGGTGGACGGCTGGTACGACCTGCCGGACGAGCCCGGTCTGCTGGCCCCCGCGGTCGAGGAGTTCGTACGGTCACAGGGGGTGCGGGCCGCCGTGGTCGTCCTGGACGGCGCGGCCGCGACGGCGCTGCTGGCCATCGGCGTGCCCACTGTTTTCGTCGACAGTCTGCCCTTCCTCTGGTCCGAGGGCGACCGGGCCTCGCTGCCGCTGGACGCGACGGTGTACTGCGCCCAGAAGAGCGTCGAGCTGCCGCCCGAGTGCCTGGCCGTCCTGGCCGACGCCCGGGGGCTGCGCTGGGTCGAGGCCGTCATCGCCCGGCCCCGCTCCTCGGGTCCGGAGGGTGGCGCCCCGCCACGCGCCGGCCGCCCGTACCGCAAGGCGCTGATCAGCCTGGGCGGTCTGCGGGCGCCGAGTCTGGTGGATCCGCAGCACTATCCGCGCCTGGTCGTCCCGGCCGCCCTCGAAGCCCTCGCCGCCTACGGGGTCGAGGAGGTGCACATCGCGGGCAACCTGCCCGGCGACCTCGCCGGTCGCCTCGTCGACTCTTGCGTCACCCCGCCTCGAACGACCGCCGGTCCGCTGGGGCACGGCGCGTTCCTGGAACGCCTCGACGCCTGCGACGTGCTGCTCACCTCGCCGGGACTGACCACCCTGCTCGAGGCGGGCGGGCTGAACGTCCCCACCGTCTGCCTGCCTCCGCAGAACCTCAGCCAGATCTTCAACGGCCGGTACCACAGCCAGGCGCTCGGGGCCCGACTGCGGGTGCTGTGGCCCAAGGAGGTGCTCGTGGAGGACGAGGCGCTGGCGCTCCGTTCCGAGGGCGAGGAGCACGCTCTCGAACGGATCTACGGCGCGATCGGGGCGGCGGCGCGGGGCAACGACCGGCAGGAGATCGGCCACGCCCTGCGCGGCGGCGTCCTGGACGCACTGCGCCGGTCGGCCGGAGTCCACGAGTKGGGCGCCCTCACCACCGCGGTCGGCACCGGCGGCGCGGCCCAGGTGGCCGACGCACTGCTCGCGGTCCTGGGCTCGGCGGATCCGCTCTCCTGACCCGACCGAACCGCACGTACCGGTCGGCCCGGCAACCGCCCGGCCTCCGTACCGCCCTCCCCGTCCCGCCCTCCCCGTCCCACCCGTCCCGTGAGTCGCCTGGAAGGTTTCCACCCCGTGCGTACACGCGATCGCTACCTCTTCATCAGAATCCTGGAAGCCTGCAACGCCGACTGCTTCATGTGTGAGTTCGCCCTGTCCCGCGACACGTTCCGCTTCTCCCCGGAGGACTTCGCGGACCTGCTGCCCAAAGCCAGGGATGCCGGCGTGGGCTACGTCCGCTTCACCGGAGGCGAACCGCTGATGCATCCGGACGTGGTGGAGCTGGTGCGCTCCGGCACGGCCGGCGGGATGAAGATGTCGCTCATCACCAACGGCTCGCTGCTGCCCCGGATGGCCGCCCCCCTGGCCGAGGCCGGTCTGGCCCAGGTGATCGTCAGCCTGGACGGCGCCTCGGGCGCCACCCACGACGTCTACCGGCGCTCTCCCGGCATGTTCGACAGCGGGCTGCGGGGCCTGCGGGACGCCTCCGCGCTCGGTGTCCTGCCCAGGGTCAACACCGTGGTCGGGCCGCACAACTACACCGAGATGCCACGGCTGCAGGAGGTCCTCACCCGGGCGGGGGTGCGCCAGTGGGAGCTGTCCGCGCTCAAGCTCGACCGCACCATCACCTACCCCGACGCCGATCACGTCCGCGGCGTGTGCGATCCGATCTACGACGCCGACCCGGCCGCGCTGCTGGTCCCGATGGGCAAGCGCTTCTACGGCGACACCCCGCAGGAGCAGGAGCGGTACTTCTCCCGGTCCGTCACTCCCCGCGCCGCCGAACCGCTGTGCCACGTCGCCGACGACGTCATCTACGTCGACGGCAAGTACGGGCGGATGTACGCGTGCAGCTGCATCCCCCACCGGGAGGGCGAGGACGGGCCCGGTGGGGCACCGCTGCGGGAGCGGGGGGTGATCCGGCTGGACACCCCGGTGTTCCGGGCTCACGCCGACTACTTCCGCGAGCGCGGGCCCGAGGTGTGCAGCGGGTGCTCCACCACCGCCGCCGGATACAGCGACGACGTGGCCCGGCTCGGGGCGGTGGGAGCATGGCACTACTGACCCCGGCCGCGGAGCCCCCGGCCTCGCCGGGCCCCCTCACCCCGCACGGCCCGCGGGTGCTGCTGAGCTCCCGCGAGGACCAGCTCGACTCGACCCTCGCCCTGCGCCGGGTGGCCGCCCACCTCGGCGGCCTGCGCCGGACCGGCTGGTCCGAGCTCGAACCACCCCCGGTCGCGGCGCTGGTCTGCGACGACGTGGCCGCCACCGAACGGCTCCTGGACCTGGGCGTGCCGGTGGTGCACCTGGAATCGGGCCGTTGCGGACCGGCCGCCGCCGGTGCGCCGCCGACGCGGGCGCTCGGACGGGTCCACCGGCCGGGGTGGCTGCCCTCGTGCGGGCCCCCGGACCGGGGAGCACGGCCCACCGGGGTCCTCGCGCCGCAGCGCACCGGTCGGAGCCGCAGGCGCTCGGGCACGTTGCTGCTGCTGTCGCTGTGGTGCGTACCCGACGCCGAGGTGGCGCCCTTCGCGTCCGGAGCGCTGCGGGACCTGGCCGCCGCCGCGCTGCGCCGCACCGGCGGCTGCACCGTGGTCGCCGACACCGGGCTGGAGCTCCTGCGGTCCGCCCTGTCCGCGCACCCTGCCGTACGGGTGCTGCGGGCCGCCGAGGTCGACCCGGACGCGCTCCACGCCGACGCCGCCGTGTTCCTGGCCTCGCCGGTGCTGGGGGCGCTCGCCCTCGCCCAGGCACGGCGGGCCCCGCTGGCCCTGCTGCCCCCGCTCGGGTCCGCCCAGCGGGACCTGGCCGGCCGGCTCGCCGAGGTCCTGCCGCTGCCCTCGGCGGACGATCCCGCCGATCCGGCCCTGTGGGAGCCGTCCGCCGCGGCAGGCCCGTGGCACCTGCTCGACCCTGCCCTGGACGACCTGCGCGGCGCGCAGCGTGTCGCCCGCACTCTGCGCCAGCTCGCGCTCGCCCCGCTGTGAGCCCGCCTTCAGCCCGCCCGTTCGCCCGTTCGCCGTTCGCCCGTCTCGACGTCCTTCCCGTCAGCTGCCGGCCCGGCCGCACCGGCCGCAGCCACCCCGTCCACGTCCCCCGCGTCGTGCTGGAGCCGCCATGTCCGACACCCTTCGCGAACCCGCCGCTGCCACCCGCCCCGAACTGATCCGTCCCAGGGTCCCGGAGACCGACTGGGACGACTGGCGCTGGCACATGCGCCGTCGCATCACCAACGTCGAGAAGGCCCGGCAGTGGATCAACCTCAGTGCCGACGAGGAGGAGGCCATCGCAGGGGTGGCGGGCAAGTACCGCTGGAGCGTCACCCCGTACTACGCCTCGCTGATGGACCCGGACGACCCCGGCTGTCCGGTCCGGCAGCAGGCGGTGCCGGCGCTCGGGGAGCTGATGGAGTTCCCCGGGGCCGAGGTCGACCCGGTCGGGGACACCTACTACCGCAAGACCAACCGGGTGGTGCACAAGTACCCGGACCGGGTGATCATGCTGATCACCGAGGCCTGCCCGGTCTACTGCCGCCACTGCACGCGCAAGTTCCACACGACCGACGTCGACGGCACCTACTTCCGTGACGACGAGGGCGGCTCCTTCGACGAGGACCTGCGCTACATCGCCGACCACCCCGAGATCCGGGACGTCCTGCTGACCGGCGGCGACCCGCTCTCCTACCAGGACGGCAAGCTGGAGGAGATCATCGCCGGACTCCGGGCGATCCCCAGCGTGGAGATCATCCGGATCGGCAGCAGGTTCCCCGTGCTGCTGCCGCAGCGGATCACCGAAGACCTCTGCTCGATGCTCTCCCGCTACCACCCGGTCTGGCTGAACACCCACTTCAACCACCCGAAGGAGATCACCCCGGAGGCCGCGGCGGCCGTGGACCGCCTGCTGCGGCACGGGATCCCGGTCGGGAACCAGACCGTGCTGCTGCGCGGGGTCAACGACGACGTCGCCACCATGCGCACGCTGATGACCGAGCTGCTGCGGATCCGGGTCCGGCCCTACTACCTCTACCACTGCGACAACGTCACCGGGGTCTCGCACTTCATGACGTCCGTGGAGAAGGGCTGGGAGATCATGGCCGGCCTGCAGGGCCACATCACCGGGTTCGGCGTCCCCCAGTACGTCCTGACCACCAGGATCGGCAAGATCCCGATCGCGCAACCCTCCTTCACCCCCACCCCCGACGGCCTGCTGCTCCGCAACTACCGAGGCCAGGAGATGGTCGTCGGCGGTGAGGCGCAGCCGATCACGGAGTCCGGCACACGATGAGCACACTCGACAAGCGGCTCGGCCAGCGCTTCCTGCCCTACGGGGCGAACTACCTCGACTGGTCCGACATGTCGGAGCTACGGAAGGTGATCGAGCACCAGGTCCTGTTCCGGTACCAGACCGAGACCGAGAGCATGGCCTCCCGCCTGGAGCGGACCGTGGCCGAACGGCTGGGTGCGGGCCACGCCCTGGCCGTGCACAACTGCACGGAAGCACTGCGGCTGGCACTGATCTCCACCCGCCCCGCCATCGGCGACCTGGTGCACATCCCGGCGGTGACGTTCGTCGCGGTGGCCGGCGCGGTCCTGTCCTGCGGCCTGATCCCGGTGCTGGTCGACGCCGACGACTCCCTCTCCATGGACCCCACGCTGCTGCCGCCGGACGCCCAACGGGTGATCACGGCCCACATGGAGGGCACCGTGGCACCGCTGCCGGCGGACGTGCCGTACCTCATCGAGGACTGCGCCCAGTCCCTCGGCGCACGTTTCCCCGACGGCCGGTACGTCGGAACGGCCGGCTACGCCGGGACGTTCAGCTTCCACCACAACAAGGTCCTCACCTCGGGCGAGGGCGGGCTGGTCGTCACCGGCGACGACGACGCCTGGGCGACCATGCGCCGCTACCACGACCACGGCTCGGCGCGCGTGCCGGGCCACTACCCGACCTGGAACGAGGACGCCCACTTCGGGGAGAACTTCGTCACCAGCGAGCAGGTCGCGGCCGTCCAGTGCCAGCAGTTCCGGCACCTCGACGAGCTGCTCGCCGGCCTGGAGCGGATGTACGCCATCGCCATGGCCGAGCCGCCCGACCGGCCCGACCTGGAGGTCCGCCCGCGAGCCGCCGGCGACGTCAAGGTCAGTCTGCGGTTCCGGTGCGAGAGCAAGGAGCTGCGGGACGCCTCGGTGGCCGCTCTCACCGCGGCCGGCATCGCCAACTGGACGCTCGGGAAGTACCTGCTGCCCGAGCACCCGGTGCTCACCGGCCGCCGTTCGCTCTACCGCGACGGCTTCCCGTGGAACCACGCCCCCGAGGGCCCGCTCGTTCTCAGCCGCGACGGCTTCGCCCGGACCAGGGACCGGCTGGACCGCACCCTGTGCGTGCCGCTCTCCCCGGAACTGCCCGAGGAAGAGCAGGCCCTGGCGGCCAAAGCCGTCCGCCAGGTGCTGGAGGCGGTGTGAGCGGCGCCGAGGTGTTGCTGATGGTGGACGACCGGCCGTCGTCCTTCACCCGTTACGCGGCCCGGGAGCTGGGCGGCCGCCTGGTTTTGTTGCGGTTCGCCGCCACCCGGCTGGACCTGCCGGAGGACTACCTGCTCGAAACCGCGCACCTGCCCGCCTTCTGGGTGCGCGAGGGCGTGGCGGCGCCCGAGGAGGCCCGCCGGTACCGGGAGTGGGCTGCCGGCCTGCCGGTGGCGCCCACCCGGTTCTGCAACCCGTCGGAGCCCCGGCAGGCCGAGGCCCAGCGGTTCGCGGCCCTCGCCGGGTTGCCGCACCTGACCGAGCGACAGGTGGCCCTGGTCCGCGACAAGGCCGTCATGAAGACCTGCTTCCGGGAACTGGGCCTGCGTACAGCGGAGTTCGCACGGGTGCGGTCTCACTCCGAGGTCGAGCGGTTCGCAATCGGGCACGGCTGGCCGGTGGTGCTCAAACCGGTGGACTCGTTCGCCTGCGTGGACACCTACCGTCTGACCGGGCCGGGCGACCTCGCCGGGATCGACCTCGCGGCCCGGGACTGGATGGTGGAGTCACACCTCGCGGGCACCGAGTGGGAGGTGTGTGCGATCGTCCTCGGCGGCGAGGTCCTCGACGCGTGGCCCAGTGCCATGCCCTGCCGCCCGCTGGACATCGTCGACGGCGCGATGAACGCCAACATCAGCATCGCCACCGGCGAGGGTCCGCCGGTGGACCTGCGGGAGCTCGTCCAGCGGATCGTCACCGGCATGGGGATCGACCACGGCTACGCCCACATGGAGTTCTTCCTGATCGACGGCGAGGTGTACGCCGGTGAGATCGGCGTCCGGCTCGCGGGCTGCGAGATCCCGGCCAACCACGGCCACGCGTACGGCTTCGACGTGTTCGGCGCCACCCTGGCGGTCTACCTCGGCCTGCGGCCGGAGCTGGACTACCGCGAGCGCCGCTGTGCGGGCGATCTGCTGCTGCCGCTGCCCGGCTCCGGAACGATCCGGCGGATCACCTCACGTGAGGAACTCCTCGACATGCCCGGAGTCGTCGACGCCGTCCTCAAGGTCCGCGCCGGTGATCCGGTGACGGCCCGCAGGGCCTCGCACAACGCCTCGGGGTACGCCCACGTCGTGGGGACCTCCGTCGCGGAGGTGGAGAGCCGTATGCGCGAGGTCCTTTCCCGGTTCGGCATCGAGGTGGAGGCGGCGCGGGAGGCCGGCGCCGTCCCCATCTGATACCCGCTCCCGCCGCCCGGCCCGCCCGCTCGCCCCGGCAGCGGAACGGCACCCGACTCGGCCGCCCCGCGCGGCCATGGAACGGAGACCGACACGTGACCCGCGGCATGCCCCGTCGCTTCCTCGACCTGCTCACACGCCCTCGGGTGAGGGGGGCGGCCTGGTGGAGCGTCGTCTCCAGGCTGCCGGTCTACCTGATGTCGCTGGCCCTCGTCCTGACCGTCCGCGAGCAGGGAGGCAGTTACGCCCAGGCGGGCCTGACCGCCGCGCTGTACACGCTCGGGATGGCCCTCGGCAGCCCGCTGATCGCCCGCCGTCTCGACCGCAGCGGCCGCTGGGCCGTGCTGGCCGCGACGGCCGTCGCCTACCCGGCGGCGCTGGCCGTCCTGGTGTGGGCGACCCGCCCGGGCGGCTGGGGGCAGCCCGTGGCGGCACTGGTCGCGGGGGTGGTGCTGCCGCCCGCGAACGCCTGCATGCGCTCGCTCTGGGCGCGGCTGCCGCTGCGGAAGGAGGAACGCGAGACGGCCTACCTCTGGGAGGCGCTGCTCACCGAGGTCCTGGTGATCGGCGCGCCGCTGATGCTGGCCGCGCTGATGCTGGTCGGCTCGGCGGGCCTGGCGCTGACGGCGGTCGCGGTGGCGGGAGGCCTGGGCACGCTCGGGCTCGCGTACACGCGTCTGCCGGAGGGTACGGAAGGCGCCCCGGCGGCCGGCCCCAGGGGTGCCCGCCACCCGCTGGGCCCGCTGCGGGAGCCGGCCCTCCTGGCACTGGCCGGCGTCATGGCCGTCTCCGCGGTGCCCATCGGTCTGCTGACCCTGGCCATCCCGGCGTTCGTCGACCGGCACGGTGCTCCGGGCGGCGCCGGCGTGGTGTACGCCTGCTGGGGTGTCGGCAGCGCGCTGGGCGCCCTCTGGCTCGGCCGGTCCCAGTCCCGGGTGGCCCCCCAGGTGCGACTGCCCCGCCTGCTCCTCGCCTACGCCCTCGGCACGGGGCTGACGCTGCTCGCGGGGTCCCAGCCGGGCCTGGCGGTGGCGCTGGCGGTGGGCAGCGTACCGATCGCGCTGGTCTCCGCCACCGAGATGACCCTGGTGAGCGGCATCGCCGACGAACGGTCCATGGCGGAGGCGTTCACCTGGGCGTCGCTGGCCACCGTCCTCGGTGACGCCCTGGGCCAGCAGGCGGGCGGGTTGCTGATGGACCCCTTCGGGCCGCGGGTGGTGTTCGCGGTGGCGACCGGGACGGCCCTGGCCGCAGCCGGACTGGCCTTCGCCTGCCGGGGGTCGCTGGCGCGACAGGCGGCGCCGGAGGCGGAGTGCGCGGCGTGAGGGCCCGGCCCGGAACCAGGGGTCCCCCGTCGGCTGGGGCACCCGTTCCCCGACCGCAGCCATTCCCCTTCTCCCCTTCCTCTCCGCCCCCGCCGCGGACAACACGAGGTGGTCCACCATGAACGCCGCCGTCACCGACCAGCGGCCCGACCGGCCGTCCGGCCCGGCCCCCCTGTTCCGTCCGGTCACCCGGCGGGAATTCGCCCGGGCCGTCCGGGAGTTCCTGGACTCCCCCCGGCTCCTGCCGGTGCCGGTCCCGACCGAGGACCGCGCGGATCTGGCGGAGAGCGTCGAACTGGCCCGCCGGCTGTACGGGGGCCTGCGGCCGCCGCACCCGCTGGACGTCGGGATCGTTCTCGGCGGAGCACAACTGCCCGAAGGGCTCGCGGAGCTGGCCCGCCCGCTCGCCCGGACGTGGGTGGCCGAGGAGGAGCTGGCCGACGTCGCGGCGTTCCGGGCCCGGCACGGCGGCTCGCTGCTGGTCGTCGGCCGATACGACCGGCTCACCCTCGCACCCGTCCGGGCCCTGCTGATGGCGACCTACCGCGGCCCGCGGCACGGACTGACGCTGCTCAGCGGCCGGGACGACGCCTCGGTCGTCTGGAACGTAGCCAAGCAGTACGCGGAGCCGGCCCTCGACGTAGACGCCCTCGGCCTCTTCACGGACACCGACCGGCCTCCCCGGCTGCCCGGCGTCCAGGTCTTCGACGACCGCGACTTCGAGCGTTCGGACATCCAGGCGGAGATCCTGGGCACCCGGTGGAGGCGGGTGGCCTTCCAGGGGCACGGCAAGGACGACAGCGTCAACCTCGGCGAGTTCACCATCTGCGGCCTCAACGGCTCGGCCCCGGCCACGCCCGGGCTGCTGGGCCCGCGCTGCGCCTACGGCCTGCCCTGCTACAAGCCGGAGGACAAACTGGTCCCCCTCAACCGGGTGGAGGCCGTGGAGCTGGTGCTCAGCGCGTGCAACAGCGGCCCGCTCGCGGACCTCGCGCTGTACGACCCCAAGTACCAGCTGCTGCTGAACGCGCTCGACGGCCCGGCCCGCACCGTGGTCTCGGCCGTGTCGGTGCACGACTCCGACCGGCCGGAGAACGTCGCCTGGATGCACGGGGCCCTCATCGGCGCGGACTCGGTCGACACCCTCAACGCCAGCCTGGCGGGATCGCACCCCTACCCGGCGTTCATGCGCTTCGGACTGCCCGGGGCGCCGGAGGACACGCCCGCGCCCCCTGCTCCGGCGGACCACCGCCCCGACCCGCTCCTGCTCACCGTGGGCAGCAGGCTCACCGCCTACCTCGCCTCGGACCTGCTGCCGCACAACCACCCGCTGCGGCCCCGGCTGACCAAACTGGCCCGCAAGGTGGACCTGTGGGTGGCACGGCCCACCCACCTCGCCGACCAGTCGCCCGAGCAGATCGACGCCTCGCTCACCGCCGACCTCCAGTCGCTCGACCATGCGATCACCGAGCAGATCGCGGCCGACCCCGAGACCGAGCTGATGAACTACCCGGCGCACTTCGGCGACCGCAGCAGCCTGGACCCGGAGGTCCGGGAGGTCACCTGCCACTGCGGCCGCCCCGCGCAGGAGTTCACCCGCAGGGGCCTGCTCCCGCACGTCCTGGACACCACCTGCGCCGTCTGCATGCGGTGCGGCGACGTCACCTTCCGGATCCCGGACGCTCCCACGCTGCTCGCGCACGCCGCGGACGAAGTCGGGCAGGGCGAGGTGCTGGAGGTCCGGGCCACGGTCACCGCGGCCCGGACCGGCCCGGTCCGGCTGGGTCTCTTCGTCCCGGGCTACCTGCGCGAGGACACCACCCTGGAACCGGCCACCACCAGGCTCCGGCTCACCGGTGGGCGCGCCGAGGACGTCGCGTTCCGTGTGCGCTTCGCTCCCGGCACCGCCCCGCAGGCCTACTACTTCACGGTGTTCGCCGTGCAGGACCTCGCCGTCTCCACCGCCCGACGCCACTTCGGGGTCGTGCCCCGAACCACCTGACCGCCCCCCGTACCCGACCCGCCCCCACCCCCGCAGGGAGAAGGAAACATGGACAGCCAGAGCCTCACGGAGCGGGGCACCGCGCCCCAGGAGAAGCCCGCGATCGAACTGATCGAGCAGGACGGCGAAGTGACCCTCAGCATCGGCGGCGAACAGGCCATGCAGGCTTGGGAGCGGGACCTGATGTGGGCCAGCGCCGACATGCTGTGCGAATACGGCAAGGACTTCTACGAGGTCGGGCTGGGGCTCGGCCTGTCCGCGCTGCGCATCGCCGGGAACCCGGCGACCCGCAGCCACACGGTGCTGGAACTCTTCGACGAGGTCGAGGACCTGTTCAGGGCCCGGCACCCCCACGTGCCCGACAACCTCACGGTCGAGCGGGGCGACTTCTTCGAACGGATCTTCGAGCTGCCGTCGGAGAGCATCGACGGGATGTTCTTCGACCCGGCCCTCGACATGGAGGTCTGGACGGACACCGAGCTGTGGGCCAGGACCATGCCGGAGGTCGTCCGGGTGCTGCGCCCGGGCGGCGTCTTCATCCCGTTCTTCAGCACCAAGCCGGAACTGCGCTGGCAATACCTCCCGCACTTCCGCCGGATCCGGGTCGAGCGGCACCCCTTCGTCGCGTACGACACCACCGAGTACACGCACGGCGGCACCACCGGCGACGCCTTCATCCAGTGCTTCCTCAAGGACTGACCCCCGCCCTCTCCTCCCCCTCGGCCACGCCCGGCCGTGCGCCGGCCGGCCCGTATCCGACACCGCGCACCGCGCACCGCGCACCCCTCCGGAGGTACCCCATGGCCATCACCCCTCCCCTTGACTCCCCTGACTCCGCCGGGTCCCCTGGCTCCCGCCCCGGCCCGGGCATCCGCTCGGTCTTCCTCGCCGGCCCTTTCATCCAGCTCCTGGATCCCGAGACCGGCGAGATGCCGGCTGACGCGCGAGCGCCGTTCGACGTCCTGATCAAGCACTTCGAGGCGCAGGGGCTCGCCGTACACAACGCCCACCGCCGTGAGGCGTGGGGGGCGGAACTGATGCGTCCGGAGCAGTGCACCAAGCTCGACCAGGACGAGATCCGCAAGGCCGACGTCTTCGTGGCCCTGCCGGGCCACCCCGCCTCCCCGGGCACCCACATCGAGATCGGCTGGGCCAGCGCCTTCGGCAAGCCGATCGTGCTGCTGCTGGAACGCGACAGGGAGTACACCTTCCTGGTCCAGGGCCTGCACACGGTCGCAGCGGTGGAGTACGTGGTCCACACCGACATCGCCACCTGCCTGCCCGCCGTCGACCGGGCGGTGGAACTGGCGGTCCTTCGGCAGCGGGAGGGCACCGGCGGCCGGTGACCGGGACCGGGCTCCGGCCGTCTCCGGAGCCCGGCCCTCCCCCACCTGGCCCCACCGTCACCGACTCCGTAGGAAGACCCATGAGCAGGGCCGCCCGGCTCCTGGCAGCCGTTCTCGCGTGCTTCGCACTGACCGCCTCCATGCCGGGCGGCGCGCCACCCGGCAGCGGGCGGGGCGCCGAGCCGGCCCGGACGCCGGCCTCGGCGGCCTACGCGGTCGAGCTGGCCGGTGACTCCTCGGGAGGTACGTGGTCCGGGCACGAGCAGGTGAGCTTCACCAATGTCTCGGCGGATCCGCTCCACGAGGTCTTCCTCAGGCTGTGGGGCAACGCCCACGGGGGCTGCTCGGCGCCGGCCGTCACCGTGACGCACCTCGTCGGGGGCGGCGCGGACGGCCTCCGGGCCGGTTGCACCGCGCTGCGGATCGCCCTGCAGGCCCCGCTCGGCCCCGGCGAGCGCCACACGATCGGCTTCGCCCTCACGGTACGGGCCCCCGAACTCGTCGACAGCGCCGGAAGGTTCGCTCGGCACGGGGCGTACAGCCACTTCGGCAACGCCCTGCCGGTGCTCGCCGTACGGGACGCCGCCGGCTGGCACCTCGACCCGTTCACCGATACCGGGGAATCCTTCTACACCCTGGCCGCCGACTTCGCCGTCGTACTGGACCACCCGGCCGCCATCGGGGTGCCGGCCACCGGCAGCACGACCGAGGCGCCGGGGTCGGCCGGACGGACCGTCACCACGGCGACGGCCCGTCAGGTGCGTGACTTCGCCTGGTCGGCCGGCTCGTTCGAGACCGTCTCCGGGGTCTCCTCGGGTGGGGTCACCGTCCACGTCCACAGGGTGGCCGGCGTCGCGGCGGCGGACGCCCGGGCCATGCTGGCCACCGCCACGTCCGCGATGGACACGCACGCACGCGCGTTCGGCGCCTACCCCTACGGGGAGCTGGCCGTCGTCCTGGACGACGACCTCTGGTTCAGCGGCATGGAGTACCCGGGATTCGTCCTGGACCGGGTGAAGGCCTCCGCCCTGGTCCACGAGATCGCCCACCAGTGGTGGTACGGCATCGTCGGGAACGACCAGTACCACCAGCCCTGGCTGGACGAGTCCTTCGCCGAGTACGCCACCGACCTCGCCCTCGGCCGGGACTGCTCGGACTGCCGGCGCGCCGTCGTGTGGGCGACGCCGCAGGAACGGATCACCAACGGCATGGCGTACTGGGACGAGCACCCGGCCCGGTACGAGGACGTCGTCTACGGCTACGGCGCCTGCGCCCTGCACGACCTGCGGCGGACCATCGGGGCCGACGCGATGACCCGCCTGCTCCGCGGCTACGTCCGCACGCACCGGTACGGGGTGAGCACCACGCCCGCCTTCAAGGCCGCCGCCCGGGCCGTCACCGCCGAGGACCTGACCCCGTTCTGGGCCGCGCACCGGGTCGACGGCTGACCGGGCTGCTCCCTGCGCTCTCCACGAGCCGGAAGGCCGGCCGTCTCGATGCGACGCAGACGCTGGTCCGCTCGGCCGAGGCCGTGTCAGCCCAGGAGCCCGGCCAGTACTGCCGTGGTCGCGTTCAGCAGCTGCTCGGCGGCCGGGCCGCCCGCGGCCGTACGGGCGAGCAAGCCCTCGCGTGCCGCGAGGATCACCTCGGCGGCCTGCTCGGCAGCGGCCCCGGCCGGTACCAGCTCGGGCACGACCCGTTCCAGCAGGGTCGCCACCGCCGCTGTCACCGTGCGGTCGTGCGCGGCGACCCGCTCGGTGAGCTCCGGCGTACGGGCGGCCAGCAGGCGGAACTCCAGGAAGAGCAGGATCCACCCGGTTTCGGCGTCCTCGACCCGCAGCAGGGCTTCGACCAGCTGCCGCGCCCGCTCCTCGGACCCGAGCCGTTCGGCTGCGCCGGCCAGCTGCTCCAGCTCGGTCATGCGCCGGGCGGCGTGCTCGTCGAAGAGCGCCAGCAGCAGGTCCTCCTTGCCGGCGAAGTTCGAGTAGAAGGCCCCACGGGTGTAGCCGGCGGCGGCGCAGATGTCCTCGATGCTCGTCCGCGCGTACCCCGCGGACAGGAACAACTCGCCCGCCGCCGACAGGAGGCGGGCTCTGGTGTGGACGCGGCGCCGCGGAGGCCGAGGCGTCGCGGAGGCGGCAGGGGGGAGTTTCACAGGATCACAATACATGGTGTATTCAATACATGGTGTATTCAATACAGGTCGTATTGAATCGTTTTCACGAGAGGACCACCATCATGAGCCGACTCCTGATCACCGACGCCCACCTGCTCCACCCCGAGACCGGCACCCGTACCGACCCTGCCTGGGTCGAGGTCGCGGACGGCCGGATCGCCGCCACCGGGACCGGCCGCCCGCCGGCCGCCGAGCGGAACGTGCGGGTGCTCAACGCCGCCGGCGCGACCGTGATGCCCGGCCTGATCGACGCCCATGTCCACCTGCTGGTCACCTCCCTCGACCTGCCCGCTGTCGCGTCCTGGACCCCCGGATACCTGACCGTCCGGGCCCTGGCGGAGGCCGAACGGATGCTGCGCCGCGGCTTCACGACCGTCCGCGACGTGGGCGGCGCCGACCACGGCATGGCCCGCGCCCTGGCCGAAGGGCTGGCACTCGGCCCCCGGCTCGTATACGGCGGAAAGGCGCTCTCGCAGACCGGTGGCCACGGCGACCTGCGCCCGCTGGGGGACGACTCGGTGCCCTGCTGCGAGAGCCGACCCCACTTCGCCCGGATCGCGGACGGCGTCGATGCCGTCCGTGCCGCGGCCCGTGACGAATTCCGCAAGGGGGCCGCCCACCTGAAGGTGCTGCTCTCCGGCGGGGTGGCCTCGCCGCACGACGAGATCGCCGCCGTCCAGTACAGCGAGGAGGAGATCCGCGCCGCTGTGGAGGAAGCGGAGAACCACAATCGGTACGTCACCGTGCACGCCTACCACCCGCGCGCCATAGACCGGGCTCTGCGGGCAGGCGTGCGCTGCGTCGAACACGGCAACCTGATCGACGACGCGACCGTCGCCCTGCTGCTGGAGCGGGACGCCTTCCTGGTGCCCACGCTGGTCGCGTACGAGCGGACAGCGGAACTCAGCCGGCAGTCCGGCCTGCCGGAGTCGTCCTACCGCAAGCTCACCGAGGTCCGCGACCACGGGCTGGCCGCCGTGGAGAAGGCGCACCGGGCGGGAGTCAACCTGGTCTTCGGAAGCGACCTGCTCGGGCCGCTGCACTCGGCCCAGTTGGAGGAGTTCACGCTGCGCGCCGCGGTCCAGCCCGCCGCGGACGTGATCCGCTCCGCCACCAGCACGGCGGCCCGCCTGCTGCGGATGGAGGGCGAGATCGGCACCCTCGCGCCGGGCGCGCACGCCGACCTGCTCGTCGTGGACGGCGACCCCCTGGCGGACCTTGCCGTCCTCACCCGTCCCGAGCGCCACCTTCGGCACGTGGTCAAAGCCGGCGCCGTCCTCTGAGAAACCGGTCGCTGAACCGGGCGGTCGGCGAAGTGACAGAGCCAGGCCCCGGGGCTCGCGTCCCGGGGCGTCGTCGTTGCGCGGGTCAGCCCCACCCTGATGCGGCAGCACCCACCAGCGACCACGGCCCCGGCATCCACGGCGGGTTGACGAGCAGCCCCACGATCAGGGGATGGTCCGGCCCGAGCCGGTCCTCTGTGGCCGGGCCGGTCCGCGAGCAGCGGTCAGCTCCATCGGGGGACGAGGACGATGCGCCCGCGCAGGCCGCGCGAGGCCAGGGCGTCGTGGGCCGCGGCGGCTTCCGCGAAGGGCATCGTCCGGTCCACCCGCAGGGTGACGCTGCCGGCGTCCGCGAGGGCGGCCAGTTCGGCGAGCTGCACCGCGTCGCTGTGGACCCGGACCTGCGAGACCCGGATCCCGCGCTCCGCCGCTGGACCGGCGCCGAGGACACTGACGAACGTGCCGCCGTCTTCCACCGCGCCGATCACCGACCCGGCCAAGGCCGCGGCATCGATCAGCCCGGCGACTCCGCCGGGAACGGTTGCGCGGATCGCGGCGGCGGGGTCCTCGGAGCGCGGGACGAAGAGGGTGGCTCCCAACTTGCCCACCAGTTCCCGGTCCTGGGACCCGGCGACGGCGACGACCCGCAGACCACGCGCGGCCGCCAGCTCGACAAGGTAGCCGCCCACGGCGCCTGCCGCACCGGTGATCGCCACAGTGGCGCCGTCGGCCGCGGCGAGCAGGTCCAGTGCCTGCCGGGCGGTGAGTCCGTTCAGCGGGAGCGTCGCCGCCTGGACCGGGCTCGCGTGCCGGGGGGCGGCGGCGACGGCGGTGGCGGGCAGGACGACGTACTCGGCGTGCGTGCCCGCCTGGGTGTCCGGCCAGTCGGACAAGCCGATCACGGCGTCGCCGACCGCGAAGCCCCGGACACCGCCGCCCAGGGCGTCGACGGTTCCGGCGACGTCGAGACCTGGAATGTAGTACTCCCGCGCGGGGACGCGCGAGGCCAGGGCGCCGGACCGGATCAAGGCGTCGGCGGGGTTCAACGCGGCCGCCGCGACCCGGATACGGATCTGGCCGTCGCCGGGCTGAGGGGTCGGGACTTCGACGACGCGGAGCACGTCGGAGCCACCGTATTCGGACAGGATGACGGCACGCATCTTCATGTCTTCTCTCTGAAGGTGTCCTGGCCGGGCAGGCCYCGGCGTTCCATCGCTGGAACCTCGACGACCGGTTTCTCATTCCGTCGGGGCGGCACGGGAAACCAGTCGCCCACGCCGAGCCGCCGGACGCGCCGGCATCCCGCAGCCGAGCGCCGGACCGGTCCTCGTCCCCGTCCGCTCCTCGGCCGCTCGTCAGCGCCACGGCCGTACCGCCGGGCAGTTGCGAAGTTATTGCCGGAATTATGGGCTCCGCCACAGCACTCGCTCCCACAGCCCTGCTGGAGTCGGGTGATGGCCTTCTTCCTCTTCCTTCTCGTCCCGGCCGGTCTGATCCTTCCCTTCGTCTTCGCGGGTCGGGCCGTCGGTGTTCTGGCCCGGGCCGGCGGGCCGCAGCGGGCCGACAGCCATGCCTGGCTGCGCACCGCCGGCTTCGCCCAGGCGGCGATCGCGTGCGGCGCGTACACCTGGGGCCTACTGCACGTCACCGGCGCGGTCATGTCGGCGGAGGACGGCGGAACGGACTCGATCCCCATCCCGCCCTGCCGTACCCCGGGCTGGGAGCAGCGGGCGGAAGGGATCACCGGGTACCGGGTGGAGTACGTACCCCTGCGCTTCGTGTGCGAGACCGACGACATCGGCGACTACGCCGTCTCCGTCCCCGGCTACGTCAACCCGGTCTTCTTCTCCCTCGGCCTCGGCGCTGCCGTCTGCTTCACCGTCACAGCCCTGGATTCCGGCAGCGGCCGCTCGTACAAGCCCAGGTCGAACGGCCCCGCAACGTAGCCCCGGACGTCGAACGCCCTGGCGCACCGCGCAGCAGGTACGGCAACACCCCGGAGCGAAGCGGATCGGGGCGTTGCGGTTCGTGGCGTTCAGGCTTCGATGTACGCCACGATCGTGACGGTCCGCAGGGCGGTGACGTAGTAGATCACGCGTACGCCGTCGATTTCGTCCGCGTAGTCGCGCAGCAGGGTTCCGGGCACGGCGGTGCCGAGGTCGGGGTTGACGCTGATGGCGACGATCGCGCGGTCCAGGCGGTGCGTCTCGTTCCCGGTCAGCTTCCCGAGCTGGGTGAGCGCGGGCTCGACCATGACGACGCGTGAGCGGCGTCCAGAGGGGTCAGGCGACACGGGGCTGCTCGTCGGCGAGGCGGGCGAGGTGGGCGTCGCGGGCGGTCTCCCACGGCACTCCGGTCTCCGGGGCGGGGTAGCCGTTCGCGGCGATGTCCTCCAGCACCGAGGCGAGGACGTCGACCTTCGCCCGCTGCTCGGCCGCGTACGCGAGGACGGACGCGGCGGCGTGCTCGTCAAGGGGCTGGCGTTCGGGCACGGGCACGGTGGCCGGCTGCTCGCTCATCCGGAACTCCTCGGCTCTCATCTGGCGTGGTGTCACCACGATATCGCCGCGCCGGGGTCCTGGGGCCCGGCGCGGACGATGCGGTCCACCGGCGATCAGTTGCGTGGGGAGACGTAGTGGTCTGCCGCCCGTAGGGGCCCAGACGGGATCCGTCGATTCCCACGACGATGGTGTCGGCTCAGTCGACGAACTCCTCGGTCCGCCGCATGAAGGAGCGCAGACGACGCAGTACCCGATCACCGAGCTCGACGCCCACTGGCGCGCCGCCAACTACGTGGCCGCCGGGCTTCTTGGGGAGCCGTCGCGGAGCGTTGCAGAAGCAGGATCACCTTGCGGAGTGGTTCCAGTCCGGCTCGACCATAGAGCTGGCTCTCTTCTTTTGGGGGATCCATTGCCCTGATCCGGAGCACGGCGAGGCCGGTGAGGCTCGTGTCGTACCCCGGTTCTAGGGTTCGGAACATGTCCCGTCACACACCCGACCGCCCGGTCGACGTGGAGAGCCTCTTCCCCGAGCTGCTTCCCTTCCGTCGTGAGTCCGTCCGCCTGCACCCGCGCCCCGGTTCTCCGACGTGCCGGGACAGCTCTGTCGGTGGCCCGCTCCTGTGGCCCGCCGACGAGCCATGGCCGGTGTGCGAAGCCGAGCACTACGACCCGGACACCGCGAGCCGCCTCGAACCTGCCTCACCGATGGCCCCCATCGTGCAGATCCACCGCGCCGACGTACCCAGCCTGCCCTTCCCAGAGGGCACCGATCTCCTCCAGGTCCTGTGGTGTCCTTACGCGCACGGCGCCTACTGTCACCCGCTGCCCCAGGTGTACTGGCGAGGCTCCCTTGCCATCGGAGATGTGGGGGCGACACCTGCACCGTCGACGGCCGGGCTTCCCGACGGCTGGTACCCGGCACCCTGCGTCGTTCACCCCGAGCAGGTGACCGAGTACCCGAGGAATGACCGTCCCTGGGATCTGCGCGACGCACTCGAAGCCCGTGTCGAGGCACTGCTGGCAGAGACCGGGCTGCGGTACTCGTCGCATCTTGCCGACGCACCGGGAATCAAGCTGGGTGGCTATCCGGGCTGGAGCCAGGAGCCCTGCTGGCCGGACTGCGAAACGTGCGGGGGCCGGATGGAGCACCTTCTGACCGTGGCCGAGAGGGAATTCGACAGTGAGTCCTGGCGCACCTGGCTTCCCCAGGAAGACCGGACGGCCGAGAACACCGAGACCCGCTGGCTATGGAAATCCGAGGCGTTCAACCCCACCCTTCTGGACACCTRCGGAATCAACGTCTACGTATTCGAGTGCCGCACCTGTCCCCACCGCCCCGTCGGGCACTGGTCGGACCGATGACCGGCAGGCAAGCCGCCTGACGCACTCCTCTCACCCTGGCATTCTCGTTACTCGGTGCCAGAACCGAGTTTCAACAGCAGTTGGTGATCAGCGCGCCGGCAGATGTCCACCGGATGACGGCACTGTCGTCAGCGAGGACGTTCGCGCCGATCGCCAGGGCGACCAGCGTCTCCAGGGAATCCGGCACGGTAATCTCAGGTCATGCCTGAGACATCAGTGGCGCACTTCTATGACGAACTGGCCGACGACTACCACCTGATCTACTCAGACTGGGACGCGAGCATCCGTCGGCAGGGGGACGCCCTGGACGCACTGATCGGCCAGGATCGCGCGGCGGTGCTCGACTGTTCCTGCGGCATCGGCACCCAGGCCATCGGCCTGGCGCTGCGCGGGCACCGGGTCACCGGGACCGACATCAGCCCCCGCGCCGCCGCCCGCGCTGCCCGGGAGGCCGCCCGCCGGAGCCTGAGCCTGCGCACGGCCGCCGCCGACATGCGGCGCCTCCCGTTTGCCGATGGCCAATTCGACACTGTCGTCTGCGCCGACAACTCGCTGCCTCACCTGCTGACAGAGCAGGAGGTGAACGCCGCCCTGGCTGAGATGCGCCGAGTCCTGCGCCCCGGCGGCCGGCTGCTGATCAGCACACGGCCCTACGACGACCTGCTGCGCGATCGCCCGGCTTCGACGCCTCCACAAGTCCACAGGGTCGCCGAAGCCGACGGAGGAGAACGAACCGTCACCTTCCAGCTCTGGCACTGGCACGACGACGGCGAGCACTACGACTTGGAGCACTTCCAACTCCTCCCGGCAAGCGGAGAATGGCGCGTCCAGGTCCGCCGGACCACGTACTGGGCACTCGGCCGGGACCGGCTGGCCGGCCTCGCAGCCGAGGCCGGGTTCGTCGACCCTCAGTGGCGGATGCCACAGGAGACGGGCTTCTTCCAGCCGCTGCTTGTGGCCCGCGCCGGCGAGTAGGTGATCCCATCGCTCGGCGCGGGACGGCCGGCGCCCTGATGAGCAGCCCGGCCATCACGCCCGGCCGGAATGGAGCATGGTTCGGGCGGCCCGGCTGATTCGGCACCCTGACGGGCTTCGTCCTCGGCTCCGTCGCGATGGCCGTGCTGCACTCCACCGAGCGGCCCGTCGTCCTCGTAGTCCTCGTACCCAGCGGGGAGGACGGCTTGCCTCACCCGGCCGGGGAGCACGCCCGACGCGACGTGGTCGTCGGCGTCGCCATCAGCCGGCCGTGCGACGCCGTGCTCGCCTTCGCCTTCGCGGAAGTCGCACGCCGGTCCTGCCGCCTGCACGTCCTGCACGCCTGGCCGCCCCCGGTGCTGGTCGGGTACGGAGCGGCCTACGGTCCCCGCGTCCACGCTGAGATCAACGAGAACGTGACGGCCGATCTGGCCGACGTCCTCAGGCCCTGGCGGGACCGGTTCCCCGCCGTCGACGTGACCGCGCGGACCCCCATGGGACACGCGGCGCAGAAGCTCGTGGATTGCGGGGCCGAGGCCGGCCTGATCGTCGTCGGTCGCCGGATCCGCCACTCGTCGTTCGGCGCTCACATCGGCTCGACCGCCCACGCCGTGGTCCACCTCGCCGTCCCGCCCGTGGCTGTCATCGCCTACGGCTGAGCAGGCGGCGGGCCGGGTCGGCGGGGCCTCAGTCGTCACCGGCCTCCCGGCCCGGACGGAGTCGGCCGGACCATCCCGGTTCGACGCGTGCCCAGTCGCGCTCCCACTCGGCCAGGTTGCGCGCTTCCACGCTGCGGAGCCGCAGGGAGACGACTCCTGCGGCGGCGAGCGTGATCAGGCCCGCACTGCCCGCTCCGGCCGCGACGGCGTCCGACGCCAGTTCGGTCGCGGCTCGGGGAACGGAGGCCATCTCGCCGGTGTCGTCGACCCACAGCGGGACGGTGTGCCCCACGGGCGTTCCCGCCGGGACGGGCAGAGTGGCGGTGTGCTGGGAGGCGGGGGGATACCGCCACTGCACGCGGGCCACTGTGGTGGCGCCGTTGACCCCGGCCGGGATGTGCCGCGTGACCTCGCCGACGGTGGTCGCTTTCACCAGGTGTCGCTGCCGTGCCAGCTCCGCGGCCGCGCGGAGCCCGTTGTCCATGGAGGTGAGTCCCACCTGGATCCCACAGGCCACGGCGAGAAGGCACGACAGAGCGAAGACGAGGAGCCAGCGGCCGCGGGTACGGTCCGTCGCCCGCCGGAGCGGGTTGGCCTGCGCACGGTGCCAGTGCTGTCGACTCGTGGGGCCGTCCTGCGAACCCCTGCGTCCTGGTCCGGACGAGTTTCGGTGGAACATGCCGCACCTCCTCGCTGCGACGGTGCCGATCCGCTCAGTGCTCGGCGCCGAGTCCGGTACCGCTGTGACGGGCCCGGCTCCGGCTGATCCGTAGGGCGATGTCGGCCGGCGCGCCGTGCCTGTCGCCGTGGGCCACGAGCACTGCCTTCCCCGTCATGACGACTCTCCGTACCCACAGGTGGCTGTCCGCTTCGCCCGTGGGTATCAGTGCCGGGGCTTCCGGTGGTCCTTTCTCCTCCATGCTCTCAGTGTGCTCCGCGTCGAAGGCCCCTCGCCTCCGCTGCGTCCGAAGACGGCGGCTCGGACCGGCTTCAGTGACGGCCCGCGCGACGGCCGGTGATCCGGACGGGGGTGACGACATCCAGTGGGTGCGGCGGCCCCCGCACACGGCAGGGAGCGCGCGACGGCGTCCAGGCGCTGAAGGGCTTCGCCGTCCGTGACGCCGACGACCTCGCCGACGGCCATCACGCTCCAGCCCTGCTTCATCGCGTCGTCGATGTGGTCGACCTCGAAGGCCACCTCGGTTCCGGCGGCACGGGCGAGCAGCGCTTCGTCCGAGGTCCGCAGGGCGATGTCGTTGTCGTTCCCGGCGACGACGTAGTTGACCGGGAAGATCGCGGGGCCTTCCGCGGTGAAGGCCGCGACGCGGCCCATGCCGTGCGTCGAAAGCAGCCGACGGCATTCCTCCTCGCCGAGCGCCACGAGTGCGGAGTCCAGCCAGGCGGTTCCCCGGCCGGGCGGTTGCTCGGTGGTGGCTCCGGTCAGTTCGGCGACGGTGGTCCCCAGCACGTCGGCGAGACGTACGAGCGAACCGGCGCTGGGGTTGGCGGCCCGCTCTTCCAGGTAGGCGATGTACGAAGCGTCCGGGCCGGACGGCCCCGAGCGGGACCGGTCGGGCCCAGCGGTACGACCCTCGCGGCCGTCCCGGACTCCCGGCCACGGCGTGAGTCCGAGGAGTGAGGGTCGGAGGCACACCATGGGCACCCTGCGGACTCCGCCGACTGCGCCGCCCCTGTGGTCGCAGGCGAAGGCCGCGTCGTCGGCGTGGTTTCGGAAGCCGCCCTGTTCCTGAAGGAAGAATTCCGCGACCGCCGTCTCGGCATGAGCGAGCAGACGCGTCGCCTCGGCGACACCGCGAAGGCCGGGTCACTCCGGGCCGGTGATCTGATGACGACCCCGGCTGTCACCATCCGCAGAGCCCGGATGCCGGGCGCGGCTCCCTCCGCTCTGCTCAGGGTGTGACATCGCGCCGCGCCGTGCGCTCCGCCGGTCCCGTGAGCGGGAAGCCGCAGCTTCGGCGGGCCTGCCCGTCCAGGCCGACCGTGAGGAGCTCGTACCCAGGCCGCGACGCGATCCACGTGTGGGCGTCGGGGCCGAGGACGACGGCCGCGGTGGCCCAGCTGTCGGCCCAGGTCAGGTCCGGACCGGTGACCGTGGCGGCCAGGAGCCGGTGGGCGGCGCGGCCGGTGCGGGGGTCGAGGACGTGCGGTCCGCGCTCGGCGCCGCCCGACGTGGCCACTGCGAAGTCCCGGCCTTCGACGGTGGCGAGCAGCCTGCCCGGTCGGCAGGGGTCGGCGATGCCCACGCGCCACGGCAGGCCCGGGGCGGGTTCCCCGCCGAGGCGGATGTCGCCACCCCCGTTGACGAGACTGTTGGGCGCTCCGGCGGCGCGCAGCATGGCGTACGCCTGCTCGACGGCCCATCCCTTGACGAGACCCGATGGGTCCAAGCGGTTTCCGGCGCGTGCCGAGAAGCAACCCCGGGTGTCCCGCTCGGCCCGCTCGCACAGCCACAGGACGTGCCCGACCTCCTGGGGGGCGTCGGCGAGGCGCATCGATCCGTTGTCGATGCGGCTGATGGCACTGTCGGGGCGGTAGGTGGAGAAGGTCCGGTCCACGTGGTGCAGCCAGGCCACGGCCTCTGCCAGGGCGGCCTGCGTCGCGGGGGTGGGGCGGTGGCGCAGGTCGAAGGAGAAGACCGTTCCCATGACGTGTTCGGTGTGGCGCAGGCGCTCCGTCGAACCGGTTTCCCGCTCAGGCAAGGGACTTGTCCAGGGCGCTCTGGAGGGAGCGGGTGTACCCCTCGCTGGTGTAGGTGGCTCCGGACACGGCGTCGATCCGCGCGTTCTGGGCGCCGATCGCCTCGTCGGTGAGGCGGGGCACGGCGTAGGAGGCTATCTCACGGTCGCGGCGGTTCTCCGAGGGGACCCGGAGCACTTCGACCGCGGTCAGCCTGCCGCCGCTGATCGTGACGGCGACCTGCACGGGCCCGTAGCGCGTGTCGATCACGTCGCCGGTGAAGGTGCCGGAGCGGCTCGGACCCGTCGTGCCCGATGCCGCCCCGGTCGTCGGGTCCGGCGCGGCCGGCGACTGTGCGGAGACGGCGGGGCGGGCGGCCTGGTGGGGCTTGAGCGCGAGCAGCGAGACGATGCCTGTCACGGTCGCTGCGGTGGTGACGGCGGTACGGCGCAACGGGGCTCCTCGGGAGACGGATGGGGGCCATCGGGAAACGGTGCCGGGGTGGGGATCACAGAGCGAAGGACTCCTGGTGGACCCGGTGGGGCGCGACCCCGGCCCCCCTCAGGGCGGTGCCGGCGGCTGCGGTCATGCCGGGCGGACCGCAGAGGTAGACGTCCCGGTGGCCGAGGTCGGGAACGAGGGCGGTGAGGCAGGGGGCGGTGAGCGCCAGCTCGTGCCCCGCCGGCTCGTCCACCGAGTAGTACACCCGGGCCCCGCGCGCGGCGGCGATGGCGTCCAGTTCGCCGCGCAGCACCAGATCGGCCGGTGTGCGCGCCCAGTACACGAGGACCAGGTCGCCGGGCAGCGACTCGAACAGGGCGCGCAGCGGTGTGATGCCGATGCCTCCGGCCAGCAGAAGGGCGCGTCCGGCCCGGGTGTTCCGGGCGGTGAGCGCGCCGTAGGGGCCTTCGGCCCACACGCGGGTGCCGGGGGTGAGCCGGGCCAGGGCGGCGCTGTGGGCGCCGAGGGCCTTCACCGTGATGCGCAGACATCGCGGGCCGGCCGGGGCGGACAGCGAGTACGGGCTCGCGGTCCACCACAGACCGCGGGTCAGGAAGCGCCAGCGGAGGAACTGCCCGGGTTGCGCGGCCAACTCGTCCAGGCGCCGGCCGGTGACGTACACCGACACGACGCCGGGCCCCTCCTCGCGCACCTCGGCGACCCTGAGGCGGTGCCTGCGGGCCGACCGCAGCGGGGCGAGGAACCTGAACCAGAGCACCAGGGCGGCCGGGGTCAGGTACGTCGCGTACCAGAGGAACCGGGCGCTGCGATTGCCGACGAAGTCGGCGCCGTTGGCGAGCTGGTGGCCGAAGCCGAGGAAGATCGCCGCGTACGTGGCGCAGTGGAGGAGCTGCCAGGTCTCGTAGGAGAGCCTGCGCCGGGCCGCGCGTGCGGAGACGGCGGCGGTGAGGAGGAACAGCGCGAACGCGGCCGTGGCCTTGAGCATCTCCGGATAGCGCAGGACCAGGGTGGTGGTCTGGTTCAGCACACCCGTGTGGCCGGTGAGCGAGTACCCCCAGGTGATCAGCAGGGCGTGCACGAGGATCAGCGAGATCGCATAGCGCCCGCCGGCCGCGTGCCAGCGCGCCAGGCGGTCGCTGCCCACCGTGTGGTCCAGCCAGGGAACGCGGGCCATGAGGGCGACGACGACGGCGCAGGCGTAGCCGGCGAGCAGCCCCGTGACGCGGCCCGCGCCGGTGAGCCAGCCGCCCGGGCCGACCACGGAGGTGGTGTCGGCCCACCACAGGGCGAGGACGCCGGCCGCACCGGCCCAGCCCAGCACCTGCACGGCCGTAGGGGCGATATGGAACGCGAGCGGCCCTGCGGGCGGCCGGTGCCCGGGCCTGCGGGTCGTGTCGGTGGCGGGATAAGCGGCCACGGCGTCTCCTGTCCCTCGGGAAGCGGTCCCGCACGCGGTGCGCGGGCGGCCGGCGGGGCCGGATCCACACCGTTGCGGAACTTGTTCTGAGAATCCTTTGAACGACGACGTACCGATCGGATTCAGAGGAAACTCAAAGGTGGGGTGGCCCTCGGGAGCGCCGTTCTCGGCGATGCTGGACGGACCATGCACTCCATGCACTCCATGCACTCGCCTGCCTCACCGCCCCCGCTGCTGCTGCGGCCCGACGGCGCTGCGGTCCGCGTCCTGGTCGTCGACGACGAACCGGACCTCACCGACGTGCTCGGCGCGGCCCTGCGTTCCGAGGGCTGGGACGTCCGCACCGCGGCGGACGCCGCCGGAGCCCTCGCGAGCGCGGCGCAGTTCCGTCCCGACCTCGTCGTCCTCGACTGGATGCTCCCCGATCTGGACGGGCTTTCCGTCCTGCGGGCGCTGCGCGAGCTCTGCCCCGGTGTGTGCGTCCTGTTCCTGACGGCGCGGGACGCGGTGGAGGACCGCATCGCGGGCATCACGGCGGGCGGCGACGACTACGTCACCAAGCCGTTCAGCCTTGAGGAGGTGCTGGCACGGCTGCGGGGGCTGATGCGGCGGGCGGGGATGGTCCGCGGCGGCCAGGGCCCGCGCCTGGTGGTGGGGGACCTCGTCATGGACGAAGAGGCGCGCGAAGTGGCGCGGGGCGGACAGATCGTCGAACTGTCCCGGACCGAGTTCGAACTGCTCCGGTTCCTGATGCGCAACCCGCGCCGCGTGCTGTCGAAGGAGCAGATCCTGGACCGGGTGTGGTCCTACGACTTCGGCGGCCGCGCCCACGTGGTCGAGCTCTACATCAGCTACCTCCGCAAGAAGATCGACGCCGGTCGGACCCCGGTCATCCACACGGTGCGCGGGGTGGGCTACGTACTCAAGCCGGAGCATCCGTGACCCGAATACGGCTGCGCCCGCCCCGCTCACTGCGGGCCCGGCTGACGGCCGGGCTGGTGGTCCTGCTGGGACTGGCGTGCGGGGCCGTCGGAGTGGTGACCGTACTCGCGCTGCGGGGATTCCTCATCGGCCGGGTGGATCAGCAGCTCACCGCAGGCGGAGGACGGTTCGCGGCCAGCCTGGAGCACGAGGCCAAGCCCGACGCCGACAACCTCCCCGACACCCGCGGGCAGGCGGCGGGAACATTCGGTGCCCGCCTCCTGGACGGGCGGGTGACCGAGGCCGCAGTCGTGGAAGACACCGCCCAGCGGTCGGTCGCCCTCAGCCCGGCGGACGTCCGGACCTTGGACTCGGTGCGGGACGACCGCGAGGGACACAGCGTGCGGTTGTCCGCGCTCGGCTGCTACCGGGTCGTTGCCGTGCCGGGCGACGACGGTGACCTGCTGGTCACGGGGCTGCCGCTGCATCCGGTCGAGGAGACGGTCCACCGTTTGGAGGCGGTCGAGGGCACGGTCTTCGCCGCCGCCCTGATCAGCGCCGGTCTCGCCGCCGCCCTGTGGGTGCGCTTCTCACTGCGCCCGCTGGAACAGGTGGCGCGGACCGCCGCCGAAGTCACCCGGCTGCCCCTGGCGACCGGCGAGATCGCGATGCCCCACCCCGTCCCGTACACGGATCCGGACACCGAGGTCGGCCGGGTCGCCACCGCGCTCAACCGCATGCTCGGCCACGTCGGCGACGCCCTGACCCGCCGCCATGTCAGTGAGGAGCGGCTGCGCGCCTTCGCCGCCGATGCCAGCCACGAGCTGCGCACACCCGTGGCCACGATCCGGGCCCATGCCGAGCTGGCGCTGCGCCATCCCGGCCCCGTTCCCGACGAGGTCCGTCATGCCCTCGGACGCGTGGCCGCGGAGTCCGCCCGGATGAGCGGGCTGGTGGACGACCTGCTGCTGCTCGCCCGCCTCGACGCCGGCCGCCCGCTGGACCGGCAGCCGGTGGACCTGACCCGGACCGTCCTCGACGCGCTCGATGACGTCCGCGCGCTGGCCGACGGCCACCGCTGGGAACTGGATCTGCCCGAGGATCCCGTCGTGGTCCCCGGCGACGAGCACCGGTTGCACCAAGTGGTCGCCAACCTCCTCGCCAATGCCCGCCTCCACACGCCTCCCGGCACCCATGTCGTCGTGGCCCTGTCCGCGGGTGCGCGGCAAGCCGGACTCTCCGTCACCGACGACGGACCCGGCATCCCGGAGGACCTGCTGCCCGACATCTTCCGCCGCTTCTCCCGGGCCGACACCGGCCGCTCGCGCCGCAACGGATCCACCGGCCTCGGGCTCTCCATCGTCGAGGCCGTGACACACGCGCACGGCGGCACCGTCGCGGTCGAGAGCCGCCCCGGCCACACCCGCTTCCGGCTGCACCTCCCCACCGGGCCGGGGTCGCCGTAGCCGTCCCCATCTGCGCCGGGTCGGCGCATGCGGCGGGCTGCGGCGGGGCGACCACGCGAGAACACCGGCCCGGCCGTAGCGTGGAAGGGGCAAGGACACTCCGCGGTGAGGGGCGATGCGCAATGACCTGGGCTTCGTGGACGACGACAGGGGTCTTCGCCGGGCGGGGCGGGGTGCTGACCGAGGAGGCGGGGGTTCTCAGTGGGGACCTGACCGTGCACACCACCTGGTCGGGCCAGGAGGCCAATGTGGCGGTGCAGTACAGCGGCGGTTCGGACTGGTTCACGGTCACCGGCAGTCCGGTGCACTGCTCCTCCGAGGAGGACAGCCGTCTCCTGCACCAAGAGGTGGTCGACGCCGTACGCGGCGATGCGGCCGCCACCGTGCCCCACTCCAGGCCCCACTCCTTGCCCCGCACCATGCCCACGGACACGGTTCTCAGTGAGGAGGAACCGGGGTAGCGGTGGAGCTCCGGGCGGCCCTGCACCTGATCCCCGCCCCCGTGACGCCGGGGGCCTCCCCGTTCAGTTCCGCCTCTCGAATCCCGCCAGCAGTGCGCGGGGGTCGAAGGTCACGCGGATCCGGGTGACCTTCCCGTCCTCCACGTGCATCCAGTTCGCGGTCGGTGTGGGCGGCGCAACGCTCGTGTGCAGGTCGAACCAGGTGATCGCTTCATCTCCTTCCGCGACCCGCGTCTTCACGTCGATCTTCTCCAGCACCTGACCGAGCCCCTTCAGCCCGGCGAGCGCCTCCTCCACCCCCGAGGCCGTTCCCAGCGCTCCGACGAAGTCGACGTCTTCGGCCAGCAACCCCCGCAATGCCTCGAAGTCGCCCGCCTCCCAGGCGGTGAAGTAGGTCTCGGCAAGCTCTCGCGCGGTCTTCGTCGTCGTCATGCCTCCATCCTCCGGCCCTCTCATCCATCCGTCCAACAGATGGATCCGATGGCAACTATCATCACTGCATATGGAAGTACATCAGCTGCGCTACTTCGCCGCGATCGTGGACGAGGGCACCTTCACCGCCGCCGCCCATCGCCTGCACGTCAGCCAGTCCGGCATCAGCACCCAGGTGGCCAAGCTGGAGTCGGAGCTGGGCCAACCACTCCTCGACCGCTCCGGCCGTCACATCCGCCTCACCCCCGTTGGTGAGGCCGTTCTCCCCCTCGCGAAGAACGCCCTCGCCACCCTGGAGGCCATCCAGCACACCGCCGCCGAATTCGCCGATGCCGTCCGCGGCCGGGCCCGGCTCGGCATGATCATGGGCTGCTCGATCCCGGCCTTCCTCGACACCGTCGCCGAACTCGGCCGCACCCACCCCGGCATCGAGCTCAGCCTTCACGAGGGCTACTCCGATGACCTCCAGGCCCGGGTCCTCTCCGGCTCCCTCGACCTGGCCCTGATCGGCTACGCGGGCGAGGTCACTCCGGGCCTGGACGTGAGCATCGTCATCGACGAGCCGATCACCGCCGTCGTCCCGGCCGGGCACCCCCTCGACCGGACGGAACTGCGCCTCGCCGACCTCCAGGGTGAGAAGATCCTCTGCCTCTCCCCGGGCACCGGCATCCGCGCCGCCTACGAGGACTCCTGCCAAAGGATCGGGCTCGACCCACGCGTGGACATCGACGCCAGCTCCCCGGCCGCCCTTCTGCGCCTCGCCGAGCGCGGCGCGGGCGCCGCCGTCCTCAGCGTGTCCTCCACACAGGGCGCGGGCCTGCGGACCGTCCCGCTCGCCGACGCCGCCACGCACGCCCGGCTCGGACTCATCACCCGCCGAGGCCAGCACTCCCCGGCCGTACAGCTCCTGCGCACCAGGCTCTTCGCGGCGCTGCGGGCCGCCTAGGCAGGTACGTGTCGCATGGTGATCGACCTGCGGGACCTGCTCTCCCCGACCCTGATCCGGCACGTCGGTTTGCGTGACGCGCGCGCAATGGGCCGGTGGGGAGTGGGAGTTCACCGGGTCATGCCTGTCGATCGGGCCTGGGCCGGCTTCCGGTCAGTCCCGGTCGCGGGACCTTGTGCGCGGTGTCCGGCTCGCTTAGCCTCCTGGGGTTGTCGCTCGTCCATCCGGGACAACCGAAGGCTCCGCGCCCGAAACCCGCTCGCCGGGAATCGGAGCCTCCGTGAGCAGTTGTGACATGCCCGTGCTCTCAGCCCGTTCACCGGGCGATCTCCGACTGTGGCAGCCGCGATGAGCGCGCTGGTCCGTCCGTCGGACGGCATCGTCGGGCCGTTGCGGTCCGCGCTCGGGGCGGCGGTGCGCGCGCCCGGAACCGCGGGGTACGAGGACTCCCTTGCCCGCGTGTTCTTTCCGGAGGCCGCCCGTCGACGGCCCGCGTGCGTCGTGGCGCCCCGTACGGCCGAGGAGGTGGCGACCGTCATGAGGGTCGCCACCGAGGCGGGAGTCCGGGTCACGGTGCGTGGGGGCGGCCTGAGCTCGAACTGTGTCGCCGACGGGGCCGTCATGCTGGATCTCTCGGAGCATCGCGATGCCGCCCGTCCGGACGGAGACCGGGTGGTCGTCGACGGCGGGGCGACCATGGCCACCGTGCTCGGGGTTCTCCGCCCGGCGGGTCGTGCCCTGCCGGTCGGCGTGTCCGGCCACACGGGCCTGGGGATGGCCACCCGAGGGGGCGTCGGCTACCTGACGAGGTCCCTGGGCCTCACCGTCGACCATCTCGTGGGGGTCGAGCTGGTGCTCCCGTCCGGTGACCTCGTGCGTCTGTCGGAGAGGAGCGCGGGCGAGGACGCCGACCTGTGGTGGGCGGTGCGGGGCGGCGCGCCCTGCGTGGGGGTGGTCACCTCCGCGGTGTTCCGGACCCACGAGATCGCCCCGGTCTGGGTCGACCGTGCAGTGGTGGGTCCGGACGCGCTCGCCACGTATTTCCGGATCGCTCCGCAGCTTCCGCGGGACACCACCATGAGCGCGGTCCTCGGCTACACCTCCCTCTCGCCCCACGAGCCGGTCCTGTTCCTCTACACCGCTTGCGCGAGCCGGAACGACAGCGCCGTCGGGCGAGCCAGGTCGGCGGCCTCCGCCGTCGTCGCCGGGGCGGGCTCGCCTCCCCTCTACCGCTCGGAGAGGTCCGGGCGCTATCTGGCCGGGCTGCCCGAGTTCGCCATCCCCGGGGCCGGGGGCGCCGAGCCCGAACCGATCCGGCTGCCCCGGCCGGGTGACGGTCCGCGTGGTGCGTTCTTCGGCAAAGCGGTCTTCACCGGTCCCACTCTCGACGCCGCGGTCGCCGACGCCCTGGCGGAGCGGATCCGCGCCGCACCCACGCGGGCCTGCCGCATCGACTTCCAGCACACCGGCGGGGCTCTGGCCGACGTCGACGACACCGCCACCGCGTTCTGGGGCAGAACGGCCGAGTGGAGCATCCCGCTGAACGCGATCTGGGACGACGCCGCCGACACCGAGGCCTGCACGTCGTGGGCCCGCGACACGCTGCGGGCCCTGGCCCCGCACACCGTCGGGGTCTACAACGTCGAACTGAGACCGGGCCTCCCCGAAACCGAGACCGAGACACGGCAGGCCTACGGCGGCAACCTGGCCCGGCTCCGGGCGCTTCGACACCGCTACGACGGCGCGGGACTGCTCGCGCCACCACTCCCCTGACCCGACCCCGAGGCCGGTGTCCGAAGTCGCGGGGCGCCGGATCCGCCAGGGGGGGCGGTCAGGCGAGGCGGTCGGGCRGCGGTGCGAGGGTGAAGTTGTCCCAGATGAAGTTGTCCATCTGGTGCTGGTCGGCGCTCAGGTTGACGACGCGGTCGACCTGCCCGTCGGTGTTGAAGTGCCACACCAGGGCCCAGGTCGTGTCGACCTTGCCGGTGCCCGCGGTCGTCCAGCCGCGGTGGATGTCCACGACGTACTCGTCGTTGCTGCCGAAGAAGATCGGGGCGGCCTGGAAGCCGGCCTTGCCGAGCTGGTCGAAGAAGCTGCGGACTTCGGCGACGCCGTGCTTGGTCCCGGACAGCGGGTGCCGCCCGGGGATCGTCCACTGGACGTCCGGTGCCAGGACGGCACTCATGCCTTCGACGTCCCCGGCCGCGTAGGCGGCGAAGAACTTCTCGACCGCCTCGACCTTCGGGTCTTTCTCGTTCATGAACTCATCTTCCGTGTAGGCGTGTTGGAGTCCCATCCTCCCAAGACCGGCTCCGCTCCCACCAGCTCCTTCTGCATCGTGAGACCCGTGTCGTGGCCGGTGGCCGTCTTCGGCTACTCCTCGGTGGGGCCCAGATCGGGGTGGTCGCGCAGTTCGACCGTGCGGGTGGTGGAGGCGTGCAGTTCGAGGACGGTGATCTCGTTGCGGCCGGCCCTGAGCACGGGGGCCGGGACGTACAGCGTGGCCTGGGCGCCGCGGGACCAGTACCGGCCCAGCGCGAAGCCGTTGACCCAGACGTTGCCCTTGGTCCAGCCCTCCAGGGCGAGGAAGGTGTCGGCGGGCCGTTCGACGTCGACGTGGCCGCGGTGGAAGGCGGGTCCCACCGGGGGCGACTTCGGGTCGGAGGCGGTGAAGGACAGGCCGGCGAGATCGTCCAGGGGCAGGGCGCGGCTGGACCACAGCGCCGGCTCCCGGCCGCCCACGAGGGTGCGGCCGAGGAGTCCCTTGCGGTCGTGGACGCCCGGCCCGTAGTTGACCCTGCCCTGGTTCTCCACCAGCACCGTCAGCCGGGCTCCGGGGCGGGGGACGGCGAAGGCCAGGGCGTGCGCACGGCCCTCCCGTTCGAGCACGCCGACCGGTTGTCCGTCCACGAAGACCTGCGCGCGGTCGCGCACGTCTTCGGCCTGCAGTACGGCCGGGCCCCGGTCCGGCAGCCGGGTTTCGTAGAGGACGAAGCCGAAGTCCTGTCCGAGCTCCTCCATGGTGAGCGGGCGGGCCGCCTCCACGGCGCTGCCGAGGAGATCCGCCTGGGCCAGCAGGGGCGCGCATTCCGTCAGTGCGACCGGCCCGTGGCCGAGCTTCGGCGCGGGGGTGGGCACCGGCTCGTCGGGGACCGGCGCGTGTTTCGCGATGACCTCGCGGAAGGCGGTGTACTTGGGGGTCGGGTCGCCCGCCTCGTCCAGCAGGGCGTCGTAGTCGTACGAGGTGACGGTGGGGCGGTACGTCCCCTTGTCGTTGGCCCCGTTGGTGAAGCCGAAGTTCGTGCCGCCGTGGAACATGTAGATGTTCACGGAGGCACCGGCCGCGAGCAGCCGGTCGAGTTCGGCGGCGGCATCGCCGGCGTCGCGGACGGCGTGGGTCCCGCCCCACCGGTCGAACCAGCCGATCCAGAACTCCGAGCACATCAGGGGCCCGGCGGGCTGGTGCTCGCGCAGCCGTGCGAGGCCGGTCTCGGCCCTGCTGCCGAAGTTGGCGGTGCGCAGCACCCCTTCGAGACCGCCGCGTGCGAGGTCCGAGGGCTGGTCGCAGGTGAACAGGGGGACGTCCACGCCGTGGCGGCGGAGCAGCCGGGCCAGGTGGGCGAGGTACCCGGGGTCGTCCCCGTACGCCCCGTACTCGTTCTCCAGCTGGACGGCGAGCACCGGCCCGCCGCGGCTCCCGAGCGAGGCGAGGAGGGGCGGCATGAGGGCACCCAGGTACTCGTCCACGGCGCGCAGGAAGCGCGGGTCGCGGCTGCGCAGCGCGATGTCTTCCTCGGCGAGGAGCCAGGAGGGCAGGCCGCCGCCCTCCCATTCCGCGCAGATGTACGGTCCGGGGCGCAGCAGCACGTGCAGGCCCTCGGCGGCGGCGAGGTGGAGGAAGCGGGGCAGGTCGAGACCTCCGTCGAGCCGGAACTCGCCGCGCCGGCGGGCGTGGAGGTTCCACGGGACGTAGGTCTCGACCGTGTTGAGGCCCAGCAGGCGCGCCTTGTGGAGCCGGTCGGCCCATTGCCCCGGGTGAACGCGGAAGTAGTGCAGTGCACCGGAGACGATGCGGAACGGCCGGTCGTCGAGACGGAAGCCGTCTGCGGCGATCTCCAGTCGGGGCATGCGGTGCGCTCCTCGGGAAACGGGGAAGGGGGGAAGCGGAGACGAGGGGCAGAGGGGCGCCCGTCAGGCCAGAGGGCGGCACAGCAGCGCGTCGGGGACGCCGCCGTGGTTCCACCGCCATGTGAAGGCGACTCCGGCGACGTATTCGGTGTCGGCGCACTGGCCCTTGTAGTAGCCCGGCGCCCAGTCGCTGCCGGTCGAGCCTCCGGTGAGCGGGCGGTTGTCGCCGTGGTCGAACCAGATGGTGCGGCCGGTGACGGGCAGCGGGCCCGCGGCGGGGGCGCACAGCAGCGCGGACATGGCGTTGTCGCGCACGCTGTAGCCGACGGCGAAGGAGTTCTCGGGGCACTGCAGCTTGTTGTAGCCGTCCGCCCAGTCGCCCCGGGTGACGTAGCGCTCGTCGGTGACCACGGTCCAGGCGCCGGCCGCCTTCCGGGGCCCGCCCGCGTCGGTGCACAGGCCCCGGCTGTCGCTGCGGCCGAGGCCCGTCAGCCGCTGGGTGTCCGGGCAGTTGCCCTTGCGGTTGCCCGGAGACCAGTCCGGCTGCGCCGACATCGTGGCGGAGACGTTGTAGTCGGCGTGGTCGAGGTCGAGCATGTTCCAGTGGCTGACCTGGGGCACCTGACCGGTGCGGCCGGGGGCGGAGACCAGCTTGTTCCAGTCGTCGGCGCGCCAGTCTCCGCCGTCCTCGATGCCCTGGCGGACGCCGGTCGCGCTGTAGGACAGCAGGGCCCAGTTGTCCATCGGGGCGCCGGCTGCGTCGGTCCAGCCGACCAGGGGCCAGATCGCGAAGTCGGTGTCGTTGGTCGTGAGGATGTCGGTGAAGTTGTGCAGCCAGGCCCGTTCCTTGGCGTCGTCGGAGCCGCGGCCGCCGGCGCCGAACTCGCTGATCCACACCGGGGCGGTGAAGTGCTGGCCGGCTTCGGTGACGAACAGCGCCTCCTGGTTCACCACCTGGGCGAGCTGCTGCGGTGTGAAGTCCTGGTAGCGCGGGTCGCTCGTGGAGCCGGGGCCGCTGCCCGCGCCGGTGTTGGCGGGGCCGGTGTAGGCGTAGAAGTGGGCGGCGTAGACGAGCTTGCCCGACTCGATCAGCGTGTGGGAGAGGTTGGCCACCGGCGTCAGCATCGGCCGCCCGTGCGGGAGTCCGGCGAGGGGGACGCCGTACCAGTTGATGCCCTCCATGACGACGAGCATGTCGGGGTCGGCCTGCAGGATCCGGTTTCCGGCCTCTTCGAAGGCGGCGTAGGCGTCGTGGCCGTCGTACCAGCCCCAGTTCGGGTCGTCCCAGGTGTCACGGCGCACCTCGTTGCGCAGGTCCGCGCCCACCACTCGTTTGTCGGCCTTGTAGCGGTTCACCATGAACAGCCAGTCGTCCACMCACTGCTGGGTGCTCTGGCTGCTGTTCCAGCGCTCGTTGCCGTCCAGGCCGCAGCAGAAGCGGGCGGTGGTCGTGTGGTTGTTGAGGATCACCGCGAAGCCGTCGGCGGTGAGGGCCGCGATGACGGCGTCGAGGACCTGGAGCGGGGTCTTGCCCTTCAGCTGCGGGTTGGCGGCGACCGCCGTGTCCGGGACGGGCGTGGTGTCGTGGACGAGCGCGTTGGAGAACGGCAGCCGGATGCTGTTGAGGCCCAGGCCGTGGAAGTCGGCGAGGATGGCGGCCATGGGGGCCCGGTCCAGTCCGAGCGGCATGCTGTGGGCCGGTTCGCCGTGCATGTGGCTGGCGGGATCGTTGATGTCCCCGCTCCCGGTCCACGTCCCCTGGGCTCCCGCCCAGTTGCCCGCCTTCAGCTTGAAGCGGTTGCCCCCGGCGTCGACGATCCAACGGCCCCGGGTGCTGAGGGGGCCGGTCCAGGAGGCGGCCAGCTGCGGACCGGTCAGGGCCGTGGGCGTGGCCTGGCCGCCGGTCGGGGCGGCGGTCACGGTGGCGGATCCGCCACGAACGGGTGCCGCCGCGCCGGCGGCCGTGCTCGTGCCGAGGAGCAGCGCGGACAGCACGGCGAGTGCCGCGGTCGCGCGTCGGAGCAGTGGGGTGCCTGTCATGTCGGCCCCTTCTGAGGATGGAGGATGTGCCGTGCTCTTGACGTGCGTGCGGCCGGCGGCGACGGTCGCCCCGGGGTCAGCCTTTGAGGCCGCTGGTGGCGATGCCCTCGACGATGTAGCGCTGGGCCACCAGGAACATGACGACCAGGGGGGCGATCGTCACGACGGCTCCGGCGAACAGGCCGGGCAGGTTGACGGTCTGTGAGGTGAGGAACGTCGACAGGGCGATCTGTGCCGTCCAGGCCGACGGGTCCTGGCCGATGACCAGGGGCCACAGGAAGGAGTTCCAGCTGTCGATGAACGCCAGCGCTCCGAGCGAGGCGAGCATGGCGCCCGAGTTCGGCAGGGCGATCCGGCGGTAGAGGCCGAACCAGCCCAGCCCGTCGAGCCGTCCGGCCTCCTCGATCTCGGCCGGGAACCGGAGGTAGAAGTTGCGGAACAGCAGGACGGCGAAGGGGTTGAACAGGCCGGGCGCGATGATGCCCCACAGCGTGTTCACCCCGCCCATCGAGCCGACCACGACGAAGGTCGGTACGAAGGTCACCGAGCTGGGGATCATCAGGGTGGCGACGACCAGGGCGAGCAGGATGCCGCGTCCCGGTACGGGTATCCGCGCGAAGGCGTAGCCGGCGGCGGAGGCCAGGAGCGTGGAGACGGGGGCCGTGATGAGGGCGATCAGGGCCGAGTTCCCCAGCGCCCTGCCCATGGACAGGGTCGGGTCGCCGAAGAGCGCGCTGAAGTTCTCGAAGTGCATCGTGGACGGCCACCACGTCCAGTGGGGCGAGCTCACGCCCCGGGTGTCCATCAGGGCACCGCGCAGCATCAGGTAGAAGGGTGTCAGGAAGGCCGTCGTCAGCAGACCCATCAGCAGTCCCCGCGCCGAGAGGCGCAGGGCTCCGGAGAGCCTCGGCACGGTGCTCATGTGCGGCTCATCCTTCCTTTCTCCCGAATCCCGTGAAGCGCCCCTGGATCAGGGTCACTCCGACGATGAGGGCGGTGAGCACGAAGGCTCCGGCCGATCCGAGGCCGTAGTCCTGGCTGCCCATCGCGGTGTTGTACAGGTAGACCAACGGGGTCTGCACGGGGGCCGCACCGGTGCCGGAGAGCCCGCTGTTGAACAGGTTGTAGAACTCGTCGAAGGCCTGGAAGGCCGCGATGAAGAGCAGCATCAGCACGGCTACGGAGGTGTTGCGCAGCATCGGAAGCGTGACGCCGCGCAGCAGCCGCAGGCCCTTCGCCCCGTCGAGCGCGGCGGCCTCGTAGAGGTCCTGGGGGATGCCCTGGAGGCCGGCGAGGAAGAGCACCATGTAGAAGCCGACCTGGAGCCAGAGCCGGAGGGTGACCAGGGCGATCCAGTACAGCGGTGGTGAAGTGGTCTGCAGCCAGGGGACCGGGTCCATGCCGAACCATCCGGCGAGGGTGTTGGCGATGCCGGCGGGGAGCCCGTTGAACAGGCACATCTTCCACAGGAGCGAGGCGGCCACGTAGGACACGGCGGCCGGGACGAGGAAGGCGGTGCGCACCACGGCCCGCCCTCGCCGGATCCGGTGCACCAGCAGGGCGAGGCCGAGGGAGGCCGCGAAGGTGACGGGCACGATGAATGCGGTGAACAGGAGGATCTGGCCGAGGGACGCGCGGAACGTCCGGTCGGAGAGCAGCGTGCGGTAGTTGTCCAGGCCGACCCACCGGCCGGGGGCTATGGTGCCGCGGGCGTCGCTCAGGCTGAGCAGGAAGCTCCAGCCGATGGCCACGTACTTGAAGACGCCGAGCCCGATGAGCGTCGGCCCGGTGAGCAGCGCGAAGGCGGCCCAGGCCGAGCGCGCGGTGCGGGGCCGCCGGGCGGCGGGGGCCGCGCCGCGGCCGGAGGGCAGGGAAGCCGGCGAAGGCCCGGCAGGCCCGGACTGCTCTGACTGCCCGGACCGGGGCGTGCCGGTGTGCGGTGCCGCGACCATCAGCCGCGCTGCTTGTCGACGACCGTCTGGGCTCGGGCCACTGCTTCCGCCAGGGTCTGCGCGGGGTCCCCCTGCCCGCCGACGATCTTCGCGGCGGCCGACCTGAAGGCGTCGCTCACGGCGGTGTCCCAGGTGCCCGGGTTGGGCTTGCCGTACTTGGCGGCCAGTTCCACCGCCTCCCGGGCGGCGCCGCCGGAGAGCTTCTCGGCGCCGGCCGCCACGGACTTGCGGGGCGGGACGTGCAAACCGTAGCTCTCGGCCCAGTCCTTCTGCAGTCCGCTCTCCTGGACCCACAGCCACTGGACGAACTTCTTGGCGGCGTCCACGTTCCTGCCCTTGGCGTTGACGCAGCTGGTCCAGCCGCCGACGCGCACGACGGGGCTCCCGCCGGCCTTGAAGGCGGGCCACGGCAGGACGCCGAAGTCGTCGCCGAGCGCGGCCTTGATCGCGGGCATCGCCCACAGGCCGCACCACTGCATGGGCACGACGTCCTGGGTGAGGGCGGACGGGTCCCACCAGTCGGTGGTGAAGCCGAGGAGCAGGGACTTGTCCTCGTGCAGGCGCTTCAGGCCGGTCAGGGCTTCGAGCGCCTGCGGGGAGCCGAAGGCGACCTTGCCGTCGGTCACCAGATCGCCGCCGTTGGAGCGGACCGCGAGGATCGGGCTGTCGCCCAGGCCGTCGTTGCCGACGAACAGGCCCTTGCCCGTCTTGGTGCTGAGGGCCTTCGCCGCCGCGACGAGTTCGTCGAACGTGGTGGGCGGGGTGATTCCGGCCTCGGACAGCCTGCTCTTGCGGAAGTACAGCATCATGATGTCGTCGATCATCTTGACGCCGTGGAGCTTGCCGTCGACCGTCACGCCGGCGATGGCGTTGTCGTTGAAGTCGGGCCTGGCGCTGCCGTAGAGGTCGTCCAGCGCGGCGATCTGGCCCCGGCGGGCCAGGCTGTCGCTGAAGTCGCCGATCTCGAAGACGTCCGGGGCCGCGTCGGTGAGCAGCGTCGCGTTGAGCTTGGCCGTGTAGTCGCCGGGGACCCAGGTGACCTTGACGGCCGTGTCCGGGTGGGCCTTGGTGAAGGCGGTCGCGTAGCGCAGCGCGGCCTGCTGCGCGCCGGCCTCGCCGTAGGCGTGGTACCAGACGTTCAGGGTGGTCCTGGCCGCGGACGAGCCGCCCGTGCCCGGGTTGTTGCTGCAGGCGGTGGTCACCACGCTGCCCGCGACGATCATCAGCGATCCGCCGAGGAAACGCCTTCGGCTAAGCTCGGTTCTGTGTGCGCTCATGTCGCATCCTTCCGTGAGGGCAGGCGTGATGTGGGTGTGTTCCGCCCGGCCGGTGCCCTTCCTCAGTGCTTGCCGGCAGGGAAGGGCGCCGGGCGGGTGAGCCGTGTGCGGTGCTACGGGAACAGCGCCTGTACCGCCACCGCGGCGGCCCCGCGGGCCCACTCCTCCCAGGGGAGCGGGCGCAGCGACAGCGGGCACCGGCCCGCGGCCCCGAAGGTGTGGGACGCGTAGGCGTCCTTGATGTGCTGTCCGAACAGGTCGTAGGTGTCCGTCCCCTCGCCGCTCACCACGACGCGTTCCGGGCCGACGAGATTGACCAGCGTGGCGATGGCGACCCCGATCGCGCGGCCGGCGCGGGCGAACGCCTCCCGCGCCACGGGGTTGCCGTCGCGGGCCATCTCCACGGCCTGCTCGAACGCGAGCTCTCCGAGACCGGTGCCCCGGCGGACCGCTTCGAGGATCGCTCCGCTGGAGGCGAGCGCCTCGACGCAGCCGACCGACCCGCAGCGACAGCGGGGGCCGGCCGGGTCGACGCAAATGTGCCCCATCTCCCCGGCCACGCCGTAGGCGCCCTGCACCAGCTGTCCGTTGACGACGATGGCGGAGCCGATGCCCGCGCCGATCGTGACCAGCGCGAAGTAGCCGGTGCCCACCCCCTCCCCGAACCACCAGTGCTCGGCGATGGTGAGTGCTTTGACGTCGTTCTCGACGGTGACCGTCAGACCGGTGGACGCGCTCACCATTTCGGCGAGCTGGACGTCGCTCCAGCCGAGGCGGCCGGAGAAGCGGACCCGGCCGCCTGCGCGGTCCACGTCTCCCGAGACCGCGATGCCCAGGTGGCGGGTCCGGGCGCGGAACGCGGGCTCGGCGTCGAGCAGTTCGTCGACGAGTTCGGTCAGGAGCACGCTCACCGCCTCGGGCCGGCAGTCACCGAGTGTCCGGCCCGCTGTCGCCCGCACTCGGGCCCGCAGGTCGCACACCACGCCGAACAGCCGGTCGTCGCTGATCTTCACGCCGACGAAGAACTCCCGGTCCGGGGTGACCGCCAGCGGGTTGACGGGTCGGCCGGCCCCCGGAGCGGTGCGTTCCGGCGCGAGTTCGTGCAGATAGCCGTCATCGATGAGCGGTCTCGCGGCCTTGGTGATGGCCGTCGAGGACAGCCCCGTCCGGCGCGCGAGCTCGACCCGGCTGAGCGGGCCCTCGGCCAGGAGCAGGGCGAGGACCGCGGTTTCGGCCGGTGCGGTGACCAGTGGTTGGGAGTCGTTTCGAAACACGGGTGCAACGTAGAGCAAATAAATAACTTCGTCCAGTATTGATTTCCCGCCTGTCTCCGCCTTAGCCTCTGGCCCAACTCACGGCCCGTACCCGGGCATTCGGCGCAGCGGGGCTCTCGCCCGCACCACCCTTCGTACGGCCGTGGTCCTTTCCGCACCCCAGGAGACCCCTTCGTGCCTGCCGCGCTCCCGCTCGCCACCTTCGACCCCGGCCCCGGCGTCGCGCTTCTCCGCACGCCGAACAGCCTGTACGCCCTGCGCGTCGGCCTCGACGGAAGCCCTCGGCACCTGTACTGGGGCGCGCCGCTCGACGCCGCGGTCCTGGCCCGGCTGCCGGAGGCGGCCTCGCCCGCCGCCAGCAGCTTCGAAGCCGACGCCGCCGCGGACGAACTCGCTCCGCAGACCGGGGCGCGGTTCGGCCCGGCAGGCCTCCAGGTCCGGTTCGCCGACGGAACCAGCGGCGCCCAGTGGCGGTTCGCCGGGCACACCGTCGACGGCGGCGAGCTGCGCCTGCGCCTGTGCGACCGCCACTACCCCTTGCGCGCCGAGCTGTGTTACCGCGTCCGCCCCGGCAGTGACGTCATCGAACGGTGGGTGGAGCTCACCCACACCGCGGCGGCGGAGGAAGACGCCGGCCCCATCACCATCGACCGGCTGGACTCGGCCTCCTGGACGGCCCCCGCGCTCGCCGACTACCGGCTCAGCCACCTCACGGGCGGCTGGAACAGCGAGTTCCAGCTGAACCGCGACCGGCTCTCCGTCGCCGAGACCGTCCTCACCAGCCGCCGGGGGCTCACCGGCCACCACGCCAACCCCTGGCTGGCGCTCGACGACGGCACCGCGACGGAAGACCGGGGCGAGGTGTGGAGCACCGCCCTCGCCTGGAGCGGAAGCTGGCGCATCACCCTCCACCGCGACCCGGTCGGCCGCACCACCTGGACCGGCGGATTCGGGCACGAGGGACTGCGGTGGACGCTGCGACCGGGCGAGAGCCTGCGCACCCCCGTGTTCGCCGGCCTCTACACGCCGCACGGCTTCGGCGCGGCCAGCCGCGCCTGGCACGGCCACGTCCGGGACCACGTGCTGCCGGAGCCCGGCCGGGAGCGGCCGGTCGTCTACAACTCCTGGGAGGCCACCGGTTTCGGAGTCGACCAGGCCGGACAGGTCCGGCTGGCCCACCTGGCCTCCCGGGCCGGCGCCGAACTCTTCGTGCTGGACGACGGCTGGTTCGGCGCGCGGCGGGGCGACGGGGCGGGGCTCGGCGACTGGGTCCCGCGCCGCGACGCCTTCCCGGAGGGACTGCGCCCCCTCGCCGACGAGGTGCACCGCCTCGGCATGGAGTTCGGGCTGTGGGTGGAGCCCGAGATGGTCAACCGCGACAGCGGGCTGTACCGCGCCCACCCGGAGTGGGTCATCCACTCCCCCACGCGCGAGACGACCGAGCTGCGCAATCAACTGGTGCTGAACTTCGCCCGGCCCGACGTGGAGGCCTGGGCCCACCACACCCTCGACTCCGTCGTCCGCGACCACCGGGTCGACTGGCTCAAGTGGGATGCCAACCGCGCCTTCACCGAGACCGGCTGGGAAGGGCATCACGATCCGGACCGGCTCTGGATCGACCACACCCGGGCCGTCTACCGCGTCATGGACCGGCTCCGCGCCGACCACCCGGGCCTGCGCATCGAGGCGTGCGCGGGCGGCGGCGGGCGCGCCGACCTCGGCATCCTCGCCCGCACCGACCAGGTGTGGACCTCCGACAACACCGATCCCGTCGACCGGATCGCGATCCAGGACGGCTTCAGCCAGCTCTTCCCCGCCCAGGTCATGGCCGCATGGGTCACCGACAGCCCCAACGTCACCACCGGACGGCTCACTCCGCTGCGCTTCCGCTTCCACGTGGCCATGTCCGGCGCGCTCGGCCTCGGCGGAGACCTGACGACCTGGTCCGAGGAGGAACTCGACCAGGCCGCCGGGCTCGTGGCCGCGTACAAGCGGATCCGTCCGCTGGTGCAGTACGGCGTGCAGTACCGCGTCGAGGGAACGGGCGGGGTGACGGCCGTCCACTACGCCGCCGAAGACGGCGGCGAGCACGCCGTTCTCGCCTGGCGCCCCTCGGCCCGGTTCGGCCACCCGCCCGCCCCCGTCAGGCTGCCCGCGCTCGACGCCGGCGCCCACTACCTGGACCCGGACCTGGACCGCGTGCACAGCGGCGCCGTCCTGGTCCACCGCGGACTCGACCTGCGGCTGCCCACGGGGGACTACGCGAGCCGGCTGATCCGGCTGCGCCGCGTCACCCCCTGACATCGCGTCGGACGAGCCCCGCCACCGCACCCCCGAGCGCCGGCCACCCACCCTCCCACCCTCGGACACCCTGGACCGAAATGGACAACCGCCACGTCCTCGTCGTCGGCATCGACGGCGTACGGCTCGACCTGCTGCCGGAGCTGGACACGCCGCACCTCGACGCAGTGGCCCGCGCGGGCTTCCTGGCGCCCGTCGGGATCGACGACGCCACGCCGACCATGTCCGGCCCGTGCTGGACCACCATCGTGACCGGGGTCGGCGTCGCCAAACACGGGGTGTGGGGCAACCGTCTCGACGGCAACCGGCTCGACGTCTTCCCCGACTTCACCACCCGCCTGGCCCTCGAACACGGACGGCGCACCTTCGCCGTCGGCGGCTGGGCACCCCTGTTCCTCGCCCGGCAGGGCGGTCCGCTCTTCACCGCCCCCAGCCGGCTGAGCTTCATCGCCCCCCGCGAGGACACCCCGGAGGCCTGGGAGGAGGCCGACGAGGCCGTGACGGCCGAAGCGGCACGCGTACTGGGCTCCGGAGAGGAACTCCACGCCTCCTTCGTCTACCTCGGCGCCGTCGACGAGACCGCCCATTTCCTCGGCTGCGGTCAGGAGTACCGCCGGTCGATCGAGACCGCGGACCGCCGCCTGGGCCGGATCGTCAAGGCCGTGCGCGAGCGCCCCGGCCACGCCGGGGAGCAGTGGACGGTCATCGTGGTGACCGACCACGGCCACCGCGAGGAGGGGGGCCACGGAGGTCGCAGCGAGCGGGAGCGCACCGCATGGGTGGCCGCGTGCGGCCCCGGTCTGCCCGCCGGCGCGACCGTGCCGGGCGTCCGGCACGCCGACGTCGCCGCGCACGTCTACGCCGCGCTCGGCATCGTCCGGGATCCCCACTGGACCCTGGACGGCGCCCCCTTCACCGCCTGAACCCCCTGCCCCCTCCCTGCCCCCTGCCCCCTGCCCCCTGCCCCGGCGGGCTACCGCCTCCCGCGCTCGGGCGCGAGGCGGCGGGCGCCGGCCGCCGGGGTCACGGGGAACAGGCGCGGGGGGCGGTGGCCGGCCGCACCGAAGGCGGTCGTGACGGACCCGCCCACCGCGTCCTCCCGCCCCGCCTCCACCAGCGCGATGACGGAGCCCCCGAAGCCCCCGCCCGTCATCCGGGCGCCGAGCGCCCCGGCTTCCAGCGCGGCGGTGACGGCGAGGTCGGTCTCCGGGCACGAGACCCGGTAGTCGTCGCGCAGCGAGGCGTGGCCCGCGGTGAGGATCGGGCCGAGGGCCGCCGCGTCGCCCTCCCGCAGCCGGGAGACGGCCTCCGCGACCCGGGCGTTCTCGGTCACGACGTGGCGCACCAGGGGCGCGAGTTCCGCCGGCAGGACCTCCAGGGCCTTCGGCAGCTCGCCAGCGTCCACGTCGCGCAGGGCGGGCAGCCCGAGCAGCGCGGCCGCGCGTTCGCAGCCCGCCCGCAGGGCGGCGTACTCCCCGTCGGCGAGGTCGTGGGAGACCCGGGTGTCGATCACCAGCAGCCCCAGCCCCTGGCCCCGGAGGTCGAGGGGCACCTGCCGGTGCTCCTGCGGGGTACGGGCGTCGAGGTGGAGGGCGGCCTCGGCGGTGCAGCAGATCGAGGCCATCTGGTCCATGATCCCGCAGGGGACGCCCGCGAAGGCGTTCTCCGCGCGCTGGCCGATCCGGGCCAGTTCGGGCCCGGGCAAGCCCAGCCCGTACAGCGCGTCGTAGGCGACGGCGACCACGCACTCCAGCGCCGCCGAGGAGGAGAGGCCTGCGCCGGCGGGCACCGTGCTGTCGAAGTGGAGGTCCGCTCCCCCGACGGTGTGGCCCGCCTCGGCGAGTGCCCAGACCACGCCGGCCGGGTACGCGGCCCAGCCCGTCACCGCCCCCGGAGCCAGCTCGGCCACGGACAGTTCGGTGATCCCCCCCTGCCCCTGCGCGCTGTGCAGCCGCAGCCGCCCGTCCGTACGCGCGCGGGCGGCGAGCAGGGTGTTCTGCGGGAGGGCGATGGGCAGGGCGAACCCGTCGTTGTAGTCGGTGTGTTCACCGATGAGGTTCACCCGCCCCGGCGCCGCCCAGACCCCGTCCGGGGGCCCCGCGAAGAGCCGCGCGAAGTCGTCCGCGACGCCGTCGGCCCGGCTGTCGTCGTCCCACTGAGCGGTCCGGTTCACGCCCGGGCCTCCCGCAGTCGTCGCGCGGCCTCCTCGGGGGCCACGTCGTTGATGAAGGCTTCCGTCCCGGATTCCGTCCCGGCGAGGAACTTGAGCTTGTCGGAGGTCCGCCGCACGGTGAACAGCTCAAGGTGCAGGGCCAGTTCCTCCCCGCCGGTGCGTGGGGCCTGGTGCCAGGCCGAGATGTACGGGGTGGGACCCGGCCCCTGCGGCTGCCCCGGTACGGGGAACAGCCGGTCGAACCGGCGCAGCAGGTCCAGGTAGAGCTCCGGGAACTCGGCCCGCTCGGCCTCGGTGAGGCGGGTCAGGTCGGGGACGCGGCGGTGCGGGTAGAGGTGCACCTCGTACGGCCAGCGGGCGGCGTAGGGCACGAAGGCGGTCCAGTGCTCCCCGGCCGTCACCACCCGGTCGGTGGCGGCGCGGGCGCCCGCCAGCAGGTCCTCGAAGAGGTTGCGTCCGGTGGCGGCGCGGTGTGCGGTCGCGGCGGCCGTCATCTTGGCGGTGCGTGGTGTGACGAACGGGAAGGCGTAGATCTGGCCGTGCGGGTGGGCGAGCGTCACCCCGATCTCGGCCCCCCGGTTCTCGAAGCAGTACACCTGCTCGACTTCCGGGAGGGCCGAGAGCTCCGCAGTGCGGTCGGTCCACGCGTCCAGGACCAGGCGGGCGGCGGCCGGCGTGAGGTCGGCGAATCCGGCCCCGTGCTCCGGGGTGAAGCACACCACCTCGCAGCGTCCGGCCCCGCCCGCGAGGGAGGGGAAGCGGTTCTCGAAGACGGCGACCTCGTAGTCGTCGGCCGGGATCTCGCTGAGCCGGCCGTCCCGTGAGGGGCAGAGCGGGCATTCACCGGCGGGCGGGTGGTAGGTGCGGTCCTGCCGGTGGGAGGCGATGGTGATCCAGTCACCGGTCGCCTCGTCCCGCCTCAGTTGCGGGCGGGTGCTCACCCGGTCCAGCGGGCGCGGATCGGACGCATCGCGCACGGCGCCGTCGTCGGTGTCGAAGTAGATCAGTTCGCGGCCGTCCGCGAGTTTCGCGAGAGTCTTCTTCACTCGCCAAGACTAAACAGATTTCAAATCAAATCAACAGCATGGAACCAATGATTCTACAGAAATCAACAACACTCGATGTGGTCCTGTTGCTTTCAGAGCGGTTCCCCGCCGGTCAGGCCCCGGGGACGGGATCCACGGGCGCCGGCCCGGTGGTCGCCCGGATGACCAGTTCGGGGTCGAACAGCAGCTCCCCCGTAGGCACGTCCCGGTTGCTCACCAGCGCCAGTACGCTGCGGCCCACCTCCAGCGCCAGCCGGTCGGCAGGCTGGCGCACCGTGGTCAGCGGAGGATCCGTGAACTCGGTGATGGCCGAGCCGTCGTAGCCCACCACCGATACGTCCCCGGGCACCGAGCGCCCGTGCCGGCGGACGCCCCGGATCGCCCCGAGGGCCATGTAGTCGCTGGCCGCGACGATCGCGGTGGCGCCCAGGGCGAGCAGCGGGCCGACGGCGGCCTGGCCGCCCTCCACCGTGTAGGACTGCCGGATCACCCAGCGCTCGGGCTCCTCGATGCCCCGCTTGGCCATGGCCTCCAGGAAACCCCGCACCCGCCGGTCGGCGGGCTGGTTGCCGGCCGGGCCCGAGGCCATCCCGATCCGGCGGTGGCCCAGTCGGTGGAGGTGGTCGACGGCCAGTTCGGCGGCGAGCGCGTCGTCGGTGGAGAAGACCGGGGTGGGCACCCCGTCCGCGAACTCGCCGTTGATCCCTACGTAGGGGACCCGGCGCTGGCGCAGCAGTTCGTACGTCTCGGTGTCGGCGCCGTCGACGGTGTTGGACGCGGACAGGAAGACCACGGCCGCGACTCCCTTGTCCACGAGCGCGGAGATGAAGTCCCGCTCCTGCACTCCGCCCGGGAAGGCGGGGCACAGGATCGTCTTGAGTCCGTGCGGGGCGAGGGCCGACTCGATGCGCTCGGCGACATCGGCGAAGAACGGGTTGGAGACGAACTCGGTGATCACCGCGACCAGTTGGCCCTGGACCTGCCGTTCGTAGCCGAGCTCCGTCATGGCCTGCTCGACCGCGTCCCGGGTCTTCTTCGACACGCCCTGGCGCCGGTTGATCACCCGGCTGACGGTCGCCTCACTGACCTGGGCGCGGGCTGCGACCTCGGTGATCCCGACCTTCATCGCGGTCCTTCCGTGATCGTGAGCGATGCCATGCCGCCGCGCGGCACGGAGAGCGAGCGTGCTCCCTCCGGCAGGTACGTCGGCGGATCGTCCATGATACGGCCGTCCGGCCCGTGGACCACGCCCCGGACCCGGCCCCCGCCGCCCATCACCTCGACCATCACCCGGTCCCGGTCCGAGCCGTTGACCACGTAGAAGTGGCGGTACGCGGAGAGGTCCAGCGGGACGACCCGGTCGCCGTGGACGCTCAGCAGGCAGTGGTCCCCGGCGCTCGCCCGCACCAAGGGGTACAGCTCGTCGGGCCGGCCCGGTTCCACGTCCCCGTCCAGCAGCAGCTCGCGGTGGCCCCGCCACTGCGCCAGCCAGAAGCCGATGGCCTCCCGGTGCGCCGCGGGCACCCGGTCCAGCCGTACGGAGATCTGCGGCACCGAGTGCAGGGCCCCGATCAGCTGCCGGGCCACCGTCGTCACGGGCGCGTCGGCCGACCACAGGAGCATGTCGGAGTGGACGGCTCCACCGACGGCGAGCAGTGCCGTGTCGAGGGTGCGGACCCGGTTCGCGGTCGCGTCCGCCGGGCAGTCGAAGGAGCGCAGCATGTTGCCGAAGGGGGCCATGCCGGGTCCCGTGTAGGGCTGGCGCAGTTCCAGGAGCACCCCCGGGCGTACGGATTCCAGGACCGCGCGCAGTTCCGCCAGCAGGGTCACCATGGCCTGTCCTACGTCCCCCGCGCCGTCGCCCGCGTACACCATGGCCTGGTCGAGGAAGTCGAGCTTCAGTCCGTCGAGCCCGTACGCGCCGACCAGCCGGGCGCAGAGGCCGACCACGTGCGCGCGCACCTCGGGGCGGCGGGGGTCGAGCACGTGCGCGCCGGGGACGGTGGCGGGGGCGGGCGCGCAGGTCGCCCAGCGGCGGTGGCAGGCGGCCTCGGGGCCGAGGAGCAGGGGCGCGACCCAGGCCAGGTAGCTCAGCCCCTGATCGCGGACCCGGGCGACGTGCCCCGCGAAGTCGGGGAACTTGGCCCGGTCGGGCTGCCAGTCCCCGCAGCCGGCGTAGCCGCGTCCGTGGCCCAGCTCCTGCCAGCCGTCGTCGAGGATCAGCGCTCCGCAGCCGAGTGCGGAGGCCAGTGCGGCCTGGGTTTCGACGGCGGCCGCGTCGACGTCCTGGTTGAAGGCGTACCAGGTGGAGTAGACGGGCGTGCGGGCCGCGTCGGGCACCACCGCGGTCGCGGTCGCGGCGGCGAACCAGGCACGCAGGGTCCGCATGGCCCGCGCCACCGAGGGCGATCGGGGGACGAGCAGGATCCGGTGGGCCCGCGCCGAGGCGGGCAGGTGGAGGTGGACGACGTGGGTGTCGTTCTCCTCCGAGACCCCGAAGCGCAGGGCAGCCTCGGGCACCGGGTCGGCGGCGGCGAAGGTGAGCAGGGTGGCGCCCGTGTGGTCGTAGAGGCATCCGGCGGCGTGTCCGTCGACCAGCGAGACCCGGGAACGGCCCTCCCAGTCGGCGAGGAGGGTGCGCTGCCAGCCGCCCTGCGGGTGCCAGTATCCGGCGGCGTCACCGAGGGCCACGGAGAAGCGGAGCTCGACGGGGGCGCCGTCGGCCCGCACCTCCAGTACGCGCAGCCCCCCGGAGAGTTCGCCGAGGGTCCAACGGGGATCGGTGCCCGGAGCGTGGGCGAGGACGGCGAGCGAGACCCCGTCGAGCAGCGGCTCGCCCCGGGCGGGTGTGAGCCCCGCGGTGGTCACGGCCCCGGAGCCGTCCGACGAGGCGGTGGTGGTGTGCACGGTCACTCCTTCACGGCGCCGGCGAGCAGGCCGGACACGAAGTGGCGCTGGAGCGCCAGGAACACGAGGGCCATGGGGATGGCCGCGGCGGCCGTTCCGGCGAGGATCGCGCCGTAGTCGGTTTCGTCGAGGCCCTGCAGGGAGGCCAGGGCCACGGGGACGGTGAACGTGGCGCCGTCGCGCAGGACGATCAGCGGCCAGATGAAGTCGTTCCACTGGTAGAGGAAGAGGAAGATCGCCAGGGCGGCCAGGGCCGGCTTCATGGGCGGGAGCACCACCTTCCGGAACAGCCGCAGTTCGCCGCAGCCGTCCATGCGCCCCGAGTCGAGGAGTTCGTCGGGGAGCGCCGCCATCGACTGGCGCATCAGGAAGATGCCGAAGGGCAGGGCCAGGTTGGGCATGATCACGGCCTGGTAGGTGCCCAGCCACCGGAGCCCGGCCATCATCTGGAAGAGCGGTACGAGGGTGACCTGGGCGGGGACCACGAGTCCGAGCATGAGCAGTGCGAACAGGGCCTCGCGGCCCCGGAAGCGGTACTTGGCGAAGCCGTAGCCGGCCAGGGTGCAGACGGCTCCCGCGCACAGGGTGTAGATCACCGCGATGAACAGGGAGTTGAGGACCACCCGGCCGAACTGCGCGGTGTCCTGGAGGGTGTGGAGGTTGGCCGCCAGGTGGCCGCCGGGCAGCAGCGGCGGCGGACTGTCGAAGATCTCCGGCGAGCTGTGCGTGGCCCCGACCACGAGCCAGTAGAAGGGGATCAGGACGGCGGCGAGGGCGATGGCGAGTCCGGAGGTGAGCAGGATGCTCCTGCCGCGGTGGCGGGCGGGCGTCATGACTTCTCCCCCAGGAAGCGGAACTGGATCACTCCGAGAATTCCGATGAGGACGGCCAGGGCGTAGGCGATGGCGGACGCGTATCCGAAGTCGAAGTACTTGAAGGCGTTCTGGTACAGGTACACGCCGATGGTCAGGGTGGCGTTGTCCGGGCCGCCGCCGGTGAGCACGTACGGCTCGTCGAAGATCTGCAGGGTGCCGATGGTGGAGAGCACCGTGGTGAGCAGCAGCGCGGGGCGCAGGCCCGGCAGGGTGACGTGCCGGAAGGAGGTCCAGGCACCGGCTCCGTCCACGGCCGCCGCGTCGTACAGCTCGGCAGGCACGGACTGCAGGCGGGCGAGCAGGATCACCGCGTTGTACCCGGTGTAGTGCCAGGTGAGCGCGAGGCCGAGGGAGACCTTCGCCCACAGCGGGTCGGTCAGCCACGGCACCGGGTCCAGACCCGCGAGCCCCAACAGCCAGTTGACGAGCCCGTAGTCCTTGCCCAGCAGGACGGAGAAGACGAGCCCGTAGGCGACCAGGCCGGTGATCATGGGCAGGAAGAAGCCCAGCCGGAAGAGCGCGCGGCCGCGCAGCAGGGTGGAGTTCAGGGCCACGGCGAGCCCGGTGGCGAGGGCCAGCATGACGGGCACCTGGACGACGAGGATCACCGCGGTGTTCTTCAGGGCGGTCCAGAACAGCGGATCGCGCATCAGGCGCGTGTAGTTGTCGGCGCCGACGAACCGCTCGGTCCCGCCGACGGTCTTGTGCAGGCTGATCACGAAGGACCGGCCGATGGGGTAGATCTTGAAGACGGCGAAGAGGAGCAGCGCGGGCAGGACGAAGAGGTACGGTGCCACGCGCCGGCGGGGCCGGGGCCGCGGGGCCGTCCCCCGGGAGGCGACGGCCCGGGGTTCTCCGTCGGTGAGCGTGGTGGTCATCGGTGGACCTTGCGCCCGGTCTGCCGGCCGAGCTGGTCGGCGGCATCCCGCAGCACCTTCGCCGGGTCGGCGCCGCCCAGCAGCACCTTGGACTGGGCATCGGTGACGAGCTTGAGGGCGCGGGCGTAGTCGGCGGTGTAGTTGAAGGCGGACGAGGGGGCCTTGAGGGCCTCCAGGAAGACCTCGCCCTTCCGCTGACCGCCGAAGAAGGGGGACGGCTCGTGGAAGACCGCGTCGTCGTACGCCTTCATCAGGGCGGGGGCGATGCCCTTGCCCTTGTAGATCTGCACCTGGGAGGCCGGGCGGGTGAGGACGAACTCGACGAAGGACCAGGCTGCGGCCTGGTGTTCGCTGGCGCCCGCGACGGCGAGGTGGGTGGAGTTGACCGTGGCCGCGGTGGAGCCGCCCCGGCGTACGGCCGGGGGAAGCCTGACCTTCCACTTCCCGGCTTCCTCGGGGACCTGTTCCTGGATGATGCCGCCGAACCAGGTGGGCATGGGCAGGACGGCCGCGGTCCCCTGCTTCAGGGAGCTCATCAGGGCGTTCCAGCCGCCCGCGAGATCGCTGACCAGGCCGGCGTCGTTCATCGTCTTGATGAGGGTCATGGCCTTCACGGCTTCCGGGGAGTCGAGCGTGATCTCGCCGGAGAGGCTGAAGTAGAAGGCACCCTGCAGTTGGAGCAGCATCTGGAAGAAGTTGGCGGCGTCGGCCTGTGAGGCGGGCTTGTCGATGCCCAGCAGGTGGGCGCCGGTCTTCTGCTTGATCTCCTTGCCGGCTTCGATGGTCTCCTCCCAGGTCTGGAGGGCGTCCGCGTCCACCCCGGCCTTCTCGAAGAGGTCGGCGCGGTAGTAGAAGCCCGCCGAGTTCGCTTCCCAGGGCAGGGCGTTGACGCGCTTGCCATCGGGGCAAACCGTCTGCCACATGCCCTGTGCGAAGGCGTCCCGGTAGGCGTTCGCGCCCAGGGGGCCGAGGTCGGCGAGGCCGCCGGGGAACTTCTCCACGTAGCCCGGCAGGTAGTCGACCCCGATGTGCAGGACGTCGGCGAGGCCCTGGCCGTTGGCGGCGAGCCCGGTGGTGATCTTGTCCCAGATCGCCGGGTTGCCGATGTCCTCGACCGTCACCTCGATCCCGGGGTACTTCTTGTTGAACTCGGGGACGAGGGCCTTCATTTCGGCGGCGGGCCCCTGCCAGGACCAGACCGAGATCCTCCCCTTGTCCTTGTCCCCGGCGGCCCCCTCCTGACCCGTGGCGCCCGTTCCGGAGCAGGCCGTCAGGCCGGTCAGCCCGGCCCCCGCGGCGACCGCGCCGCCCATCCGCAGCACTCTCCGACGTCCCAGTTCCATACCTGACCCACCCCTTGCTCGCACCGTCGCGGAAGCCGATGGGCCAGGACTGTAACGAGGCACCCCCACGCTTGCAAGAGTTCGATGAAATCTTTCAGTTCGATCCAGCAGGGGATTCTGACAAGTTCATTGCAGACCTTCAGTGGAGGTTGCTAGCGTGCCGCCCGCCCGCGCCGTGCAGACCGGCCGCCCCGCCACAACCCGGGAGAACCCGATGACGCGTTCCCGTGTGTCACTCCTGTCCGCCCTCGCCCTGCTCCTCCCGCTCACCCCGCTCGCCCTCGGGGGCCAGGCCTCGGCGGCGGCGCCGGGCCCGGCCGCGGGGCAGTCCGTACCGCCCGCGCCCGCCCCGCTCACCGTCGTCAACCCCGGCTTCGAACAGGGCGCCGCCGGCTGGCGGTTCACCGCCGGGACCGGAGTCGCCACGAACTACCCGCACGGCGCGGCCCGCCTCGCCTACCTGGACGCCGGACCCGCGATGAAGGTGTCCCAGACCGTGACGGCCGCCGGCCGGGGCACGTACGACATATCCGCCTGGATCGCGACCGGCGGGCCGAACGGCCGCTACGTCGCCCGCGTCAACGGCACGGTCGCCGCCGCGCTGACCCTGCCGARCGCGACGAACTACCGGCGCTACACGCTGAGCCGGATCGCCCTCGCCCCCGGCGACACGCTGGAGATCGCCTTCGAGTCGGGGGACGGCTGGGTCAACGCCGACGACGTGATGCTCTCGCCCGCCTCCCCCGCGGACCCGAAGATCACCTCCTCCGACCCCAAGATCGTCGAGATGTTCGACTGGTCCAAGCGGAAGGCCAACAGCTGGGTACACCTGCCGGGCACCCAGGGCCCGCTCGACGTCGACGAGAACCACACCGGCGGCAGCGGCACCGGCGCCTATGCCGCCTCCTACTGGGCCGGTTACGCCAACCGCAGCGGCTACTACTCGCGCGACACGGCCCACCAACTGGCCGGCGCCGGGGTGCTCGCCCTGAACGCCGAGAACCGGACGATGCTCCGCTCCTTCGCCGCCTCCGCCACTCCCGAGCACAAGTACTACCCGGCCTGGGCCCTCAACTTCGACGCGAAGAGCTACCTGTCGATCGACTACAGGAGCCCGGTGAACTTCGTCCGCGAGGTGCCCGCCACCTTCGAGCTGGTGCAGAAGTCCGAAGAGGCGTACCGCTGGAGCGGCGACCGCTCCTACGTCGACGATCCGGTCCTGTGGAACTTCTACCGGCACGCAACCGACGAGTTCGTCACCCTGCACGACGGGCTCAAGGACAACGGTACGGTCAAGGTGGCCGAGGGCACCGGCCAGGGCATCTTCCAGGGCACCGCCAGCTACAACGAGCAGAGCGGCGAGCCGCTCGCCGAGGCCGGCGACGCGATCGGCTCCCAGTACCAGGCCTATCTGGCGATGTCCTCCCTCGCCCGCTCGAAGGGGGACCGCGCGCTCGCCGACCGCTACGGGGCCAAGGCCCGGGACCTGAAGGCGTACTTCAACTCGACCTGGAGCGGGACCGGCTCGGGCGCGGACATGGTGCGCGGCTACACCACGGACGGGCGCGCCCTGACCGGCTGGGGCAAGGAGAACAGCTGGTTCATGCCGCTGAAGCAGATCCTCGACCCGGGTCCGCGCCGGGAGGCCTATCTCGACTACATCGACCAGCAGGCCTCGGGCCCGGGCCGGCCCGACAACATCGAGGCCCTCACCTACCTGCCGGACACCTTCTTCCGGAACAACCGGGCCGACACCGGCTGGAAGTGGATGAAGGACGTCTACGACCACAAGGACATCCAGCACGTGAACACCAAGCAGGGCACCAACGGGGACTATCCCGAGGTCTCCTTCACCCTGCTCGGCCAGACCGTCGAAGGGCTGCTGGGAGTCTCCCCCGACGCGCCCGCGCACGCCCTGAGCACCCAGTCCCGGCTGCCCTCGGGGATGGACTGGCTGCAGATCGACGACCTGCGGATCGGCGACTCGGCCTTCTCCCTGCGCCACGACGGGGCGACCCGTTCCTCGCTCACGCACACCTCGGGCCGCTCCTCCTACACCTGGGAGGCCCGCTTCCCCGGCACCCACCCCACGCTGAAGGTCAACGGGGTGGCCCGGCCGGCCCGCACCAAGGTGATCGACGGGGTGACGTACAGCTACGTGACCCCGCTCGTCGCCCCGGGCCGCACGGTCACGGTCCAGGCCGACTGAGCCCCGGCGCCCCGGCGGGAGACCGCCGGGGCGCGGCGTCCGCCCGGCCGGGTGCCGGGCCGGTGTCAGATCTCCAGGGCTCCGGGGAACGGCCCGTTCCCGACGCCGGGAGCGGTGACGGCCAGCCAGCCGTGACCGCTCATGGGGGTGTTCTCGTCGATCTCCTCCGGGTCGACGGTCACCGTTTCCGCCACTGCGTTGGCGTTCGCCTCGCAGGAGGCGTTCGGTTCGTACAGGCCGGGTTCCCAGTACTCGTCTTCCGTCTGGGGGGTCTCCCAGGGCAGCGGGTCGCCCGTCCATGCCGGCTCGCGGTAGGTCTGGTACGAGCGGATGACCCGGCCCTGCTCGGCGATGGCCCAGCCGTGCTGGTCGTCGTAGGCGTCGCGGAAGTAGAAGTGGGCCTGCCCGCAGTGCGCGCTGACCCAGGCCAGTACCTCCTCCTCGGCGCAGCCGGCCACCGGGCCGCCGAACACCATCCGCCAACCGTCGAACTCGGGCGTGACGAATGCCCGGCAGACGGTCGTCTCCTCGCCGTCGGGGCCGGTCGTCACGGCCGTGTCGTGCTCCACCGCCGACATCCCCATGGCCATGGTCGCGGGGATGCGGTCGTGGAGCCCCAGGGCGTCGAAGACACCCTCGTACGTGGCCGCCGGCACGGCGATCCACACGTACGGGCAGTGGTGGTCCAGCGGCCGGTCGGTCGGCAGCTTGATCCGGACCAGGCGCTCCAGCGCCCGCCGGTCCCGGTCGCTCAGCTCGTCCCCGGCACCGATCAACGCCAGCGCGTGCAGCGCATGGCGGCGCATGGCGCCCGGCCCGCTCCGCCGTATCTCCAACAGGCCGCCGGTCCCTTCGGCTCCGAGCGCCTTCAGGCCCTTCTCGACCTGCCACACGGCATCTCGTCGGGCGAGCTGCGAAAGGAGTGACTCAAGTGTCGGGTTCTGCGTGTTCATGACGCCGACCCTAGAGGAGGGCCCGATCGGGCGGGTACGTCACCGACCGCGCGGTGGAGGGGGCCGGAGACCACGGTCAGGCAGACGGGGCCGGCTCGACCGCCCTGCTGCGGAGCAGCTTCTTGTCCGGCTTGCCCGCGTCGGTCAGGGGCAGCGCGTCGACGAAGGCGAAGCTCGCGGGCTCGTACATGGCACCCTTCCGCTCCCGAACCATGGCGCGCAGCTCCTTATCGCCGACGTCGGCGCCCGGCGCGCGGACGACGACCGCGTGGACTCGCTCCATGAGGTTGGCATCGGGAACTCCGAGCACCGCGCTCTGCAGGACCTGCGGGTGGGAGTTCAGTACGTCCTCCAGTTCCACCGTGTACACGTGGCCTCCCACCACCACGATCATGTCCTTCAGCCGGTCCACGATCGTGATGTAGCCGTCCGGGTCGACGAACCCGATGTCACCGGTGTGCAGCCAGCCGTCCCGCAGCACCTCCGCGGTGAGCTCGGGCTGCTTCCAGTAGCCCTGCATCACGTGCGGGGAGCGTACGCAGATCTCGCCGTGTTCGCCGGCGGGCAGGTGCCGTCCGTCGGCGTCACGGACGGCGACCTCGACGCCTTCCATGACCTTCCCGGCGGTTCGCAGCAGCTCCGGGCGCAGCGGGTCGTGGTCCTGGGGGGAGAGCATGCTGATCCCGCCCGCTTCGTTCTGGCCGTAGAACTGGTTCAGCACGGGGCCGAAGCGCCGGACCGCCGCCGCGAGACGGGCCGGGGAGGAGGCGCAGCCCCCGTAGGTGAGCATGCGCAGGCTGGAGGTGTCGGTGCGGTCGACCTCGGGGTGGTCCATCAACTGGTAGAGCAGCGGCGGCAGCAGGAACATGTGGGAGATGCGCTCGCGCTCGATGGCGCTGAGCACGGCACCGGCCTCGAACTCTTCCAGCAGGACGACGGTGCCGCCGCGGTGCAGCGTGGTGTCCGCCACGAGGCCCCCCGCATGCGCGAGGGTGGTGCACACCAGAGCCCTGACCTGCCCCTCCTCGGACCAGTCCGGTCCGATGGACACCCACTGCTCGAAGGTCGTGCAGATGGCCTTGGGATGACCGGTGGTCCCACCGGTGTGGCGGATGGTGCAGATGTCCTGTGGCTGCGCCGAGCCCGGCAATACCTCGGTGGACTCCTCGGCGGCGAGCCGCACCAGGTCCGGGCCCGCCCCGCCGCCTCCCCCGAGGAACAACACCCGTTCCAGCGGCAATCGGCGGGCCAGGTCGGCGGCGCGCTCGCGGTGGGCCGGGTCGACTATCAGCGCCCGGGTCTCGACGTCCCGGAGGATGTCGGCGTGCACGTCGGCCGAAAGGCCCGCGTAGAGGTGGTTCACGGCGCAGCCGAGCAGCCCGGCGGCGTAGCGGGCCGCGATCGTCTCGGGGAGGTTGCCGGAGAGGAGGGTGACCGTCTGACCGCGTGTCACCCCCTGGGCGCGCAGTGCGCGGGCCATGGCGTGGACGAGGCCGCGCAATTCACCCGCGCTCACGCGTCGGTCCCGGTGTACCAGGGCCTCACGGCCCGGTTCCTTTGCCAAGGCGTCAAGAATCTCTTCCACGTGGCTGTGGAAGTGTTCGGTGGTGTCGTCCATACCGGTCCCCATTGGTTGACTTGAGCAACGAGTGGGAGGTTAACGGCCACCGATCCACGCGCCCAAGCCGGACGCCGACATCCGGCCAATACCCGCGCCGGGCCGCGCGGGCGGGGTGACGCGGCTCCGGGTGGCCATGCAGGTCGGCCACCCGGAGCCCTCAGCCGGCGCACGGGAGCCCCGGACTCCCCGGCGGCCGGCCGGCCAGGGGTGTCACTGCACGATGCCGGCCTTGCGCAGCGCGGCCGCGACCTGGGCGGTCTGGTTGTCGGCTCCGCGCTTGTTGGGGTGGAAGGTGGTCAGGGTCTCGTTGCCGCGGAAGATGCCACCGCCGTGGGCGAGCAGGCCCTGCAACCAGGCCGTCCAGCCGGGGGTGAAGGGCGGCATCTCCTTGCCGGCGGGGAAGCGGGCGGGCTTGTAGCCGTCGAGCTTGTCGTCGAACTCGTAGCGGCCGTAGAGGCCGAACATCCACTTGTCGGCGCCTTCACGGCAGACGTGGTGGGCGCGGGTGGATTCGGCGATGTCGACGTAGGTGTGCCCGTGGGCCTGCGCGGCATCGCGGATGACGGAGTCGACCAGGGCGAACTGCTCCTGGATGAAGGGCATGTCGCCCTTCTTGATCGTGATGTTCTCGTCCAGACCGCCGTCGCAGGTGCCCTGCCCGGCCGCGCTCGGGAACAGCGTGGGGTAGCCGACGAAGAGGAAGCGGGCGTGCGGGGCACGCTCGCGCAGCTCCGGCATCATCTTCGCGAAGCCGCTGCGCAGGTCGCCTTCCTTCTGCGCGAGGTCCGCGCGACCCTCGGCGGTGTTGCGGTAGTAGTCGGTGCCGGGACTGCCCAGGGACGACGCGCCCAGGGTGGCGCACTTGGCGATGATCTGGCCGAGGTTGTACTGGTTGCCTCCGATGCCGACGGTGGCCAGGGTGGTGGCCGCGCTCAGCGCGTCGATCTGAGCGGGGCGCGGGGTGGGGGTGAACCGCGGCATGCCGCTGTCGTCGACCGGGACGTAGGGCGGGCCCCCGAAGACCGTCTGCGGGGTGAGAATGCCTCCCAGCCCCAGCCCGCGGTCGTCGATCGTCGCGCCGCCGCAGGTGACGTCGATGAACTCGTGCCCGGAGAGGACGGTGTGGGCCAGCTGCTGCGGATAACTGTCCCTCGACCGGCCGGTGCAGTCGCCGTCCCGACCACCGAGGCCGCCGTCCACCGGCTCGCGGACGAGGTTGGCGTCACCTCCGATGAACTGGCCGGCGCTGTAGGAGTCACCGAGCGCGACGTACTGGGGCTGGATGCTGGACATGGAAGCCTTCCCGAGCAGCACTTTGCGTAGCAGTAAGACTACACAGGGCTACGTCAAGGAATACGACACACGCCTAGACATCTGGCATATGACGAGACATCACTCTCGCCGCCCGCTGCCGCCGGATCTCCGGCTCAGATCACCGGCGCGCCGGTGCCGGTTCGCGGCTGCGTGTGGCGAGTGGCGCGGAGGCTGCCGAGCAGGGCCAGGCCCCGGTCGCCGGGGCTGCCCGGTTCCGCGTGGTAGATCACGAGCTGCTGTCCCGGTGCGCCGCGAACGTCGAAGGACTGGTAGGAGAGCGAGAGGGGGCCGACCTCGGGATGGACGAGTTCCTTGGATGCGTGGGACTTTCCGCCGACGGTGTGCGCGGACCAGAGCGCGGCGAACTCCTCGCTCGCCCCGAGCAGGACGTCCAGCACCTCGCGCAGGCGCGGGTAGTGCGGTTCGAGGCCGGCCGCGCGGCGCAGGGCGGCGGCGACCGCCCCGGCCGACCGGTGCCACTGCGCGTGGAAGGCGCGGCCCGCGGGATCGAGGAAGGTCATGAGGGCGAGGTTGTCCGCGGCCCGGAACGGCGAGAAGAGCGCCTCGGCCAGGCCGTTGGCGGCCAGCAGGTCCAGCGCCGGGTTGAGGACGAACGCGGGGGTGTGCGCGTAACCGTCCAGCAGTCGGCGCAGCACGGGCGCGACCGTCTCCCTCGGCTGCGCCCGGTCACGCCGCGGCCCGCTGCCCGCCAGCCGGTACAGGTGGGCGAGGCCATCGCGGTCCAGGCGCAGGGCCGTCCCGATCGCGTCGAGGATCTGTGGCGAGGGGCCGCGCTCGCGGCCCTGTTCCAGACGGGTGTAGTAGTCGGCGTTCATTCCGGCCAGGACCGCCACCTCCTCCCGGCGCAGCCCCGCCACCCGGCGGCGCCCGTAGGAGGCCAGCCCGACGTCATCGGGCGTCAGCCGTGCGCGGCGGGCCCGGAGGAAGTCACCGAGGTCATTGCTGCTCATCTCCCCAGGCTAGACCGGGCCCCGGCCGCGAACCCGGGTGCGCCGTACCCCGGCACGGCCCGTCCTGGCCCGGCCCCGGCCGCCGCACCAGACTCCGGAACACCCAACCGTACGAGCCCGTCGGCCTCCCGACTCCGGTGCTTCGTACGGGACTTCTCCCAGGAGGAACAGGCATGACCGACACCACCGCCGTCACCCGGACCGTGGCCGTCACCGGCGCCAGCAGCGGCATCGGCGAAGCCACCGCACGCCGCCTGGCGGCGGACGGGTACCGCGTCCTGCTCGGCGCGCGCCGGACCGACCGGCTCGAACGGATCACAGCGGAGATCACCGGGGCGGGCGGCGAGGCCTTCTTCCGCAGGCTGGACGTCACGGACGCGCAGGACACCCGCGCCTTCGTCGACGCGGCGCTCGGCGCTTACGGCCGCCTGGACGCACTGGTGAACAACGCGGGCCTGATGCCGCTGTCCCCGCTCGACGCCCTGCGGACCGAGGAGTGGGACCGCATGCTCGACGTGAACGTCCGGGGCGTCCTGCACGGCATCGCCGCCGCCCTCCCCCCGATGCGCGCCCAGGGCGGCGGGCACATCGTGAACATCGCCTCCGTGGGAGCCTATGAGGTCTCACCCACCGCCGCCGTCTACTGCGCCACCAAGTTCGCCGTCCGCGCGATCTCCGAAGGCCTGCGCCAGGAATCCGCCGGCGGCATCCGGGTCACCCTCGTGTCCCCGGGCGTCACCGAGTCCGAACTCGCCGACACCATCGGCGATCCGGTGGCCCGGGAGGCGATGAAGGCCTACCGAGCCGTGGCGCTGCCCGCCTCGGCGGTCGCGGGGGCCATCGCGTACGCCCTGGCCCAGCCCCCGGAAGTCGACGTCAACGAGCTCGTCGTACGTCCGGCCGCGACCGCCCGGTGACCGGCCGGACACGGACTCGCTACGGGAGGGTGAGGATGCGGTCCGGGCGGTCGCCGTCGCGGGCCTCCGGGGTGGGGTAGAGGCGCCACTCCCCGCCGCGGAGCACCGCGACGGGGCAGGACCAGTTCTCGTGCGGTTCGGGGTCCACGATGTGGGTGGTGGCCGTGGTGACGTCGTGGATCACCAGCGAGAGGACCGCGATCGCACCCATGCCGACGTGCCCCTGAAGGGGGTGGTCGTCCGGGGCGGCCATCTCCGTGACGTAGAAGCGGTCGTCCACCCAGTAGCCGGTGTCGTCGAGGAAATTCGGCGCTTCCACCCGGATCCCGTCCACCCACAGCATCACCCTGGACCACCGCCCCTGGACGGTCACCGCCCGGTGGCGGTCGTCGGTGGTGAACGCGGCCCGCACCCCGAACCGGGTGTAGCAGTCCCAGAAGCCGCTGCAGGCGCCGGCCACCGGGCCTTCGCGCGGAACCGGCCGCTCGCCGGCGGGCGGCGGGACGGGCTCCTGTGAGCAGGTCCGCGGCTCTCGGCAGGCGCGGTCGATCCGGCGGGTGCAGCCGAGGCCCAGCGCCGCGAAGTCGCGGGGCGACAGTCGGGACAGCAACTCGCCCAGGCGCTCGCGGTAACCGTCCTCGCCGAGCCGCGCGGTCTGCTCGGCGGCGCCGGCCCACCACTGCCGGACGGCGAGCGCCTCGGACGAACGGCTCAGCCAGTCGTGCCACGGGTCCGTTCCCGGGTTCAGCTCCGGGTTCGCCTCCGGGTCCCGCTCCGGCGCCTGCGGTCCTGCCCGTTCCGCCTCGGGCTTCGTCTCGGCAGTCGCCCGGTTCCTCCACCTGCGCCACAGCCACATCGCGCCCCACCCCCAGCGACCGATCGTAGGCCCTGGACTTCACAGGACGCCCACCCCGGTGTGCCGCGCCCGGCGGACCGCACAGCGGCCGCGCGGCTACCGCCGCGCGGCCCGCTGGGTCAGGAGCGCGGCGACACCAGCGCGACGGCCTCGATCTCCACCAGCTGATCGGGGAACGCGAGGTCCGTGACACCGAGGATGGTGTCGGTCGTGCGGTGGTTGCCGTTGTACTCCTTGTGCAGCCGCGCGGCCGTGTCGAAGTTCTTGCGCAGGTCCTTGGTGTAGATCTTCATGCTGACGATCTGGCTGCGCGGGATCTTGTAGTGCGCGAGCACCTTGTCCAGGTTGTCGAACGACGTGCGCACCTGCTTCTCGAAGTCGCCGACGCCCACCAGGTTCCCGGCCGCGTCATGCGACAGCTGGCCCGAGATGTAGACCGTGTCCCCGGCTCTGATCGCCTGCGAGTACCCATAGGACCCCTCCCACGGCACCCCGAACCCGAAGTGGTCCCAGCCGCGGCGCCCTTGGTCCTGCGCGCTGGCTCCCTGCAGTCCCGTGAAAGTGATCATCGCGGCCACGACCGCGGCCACCACAGCGGTGATGCCGAACCTGCGCCCTGACTTGGTCATTTCCCTTGTCCTTTCGTGCCCAGTGGAGCCTGGAGCCCCGACACTGACAGGGCACGAGCGAGAACTCCTCGAACGGGAATCGATTGGACGTGGAACCACCGAGCGGAAGTGGTTGTTTCCGTCAACGCGTCCTATGGCGGGGGCCGTTACCCGAACCGGTGCCCCGGGTACGGCCGGTCGGCATGTCATTTCCTCGTGCTGTTGTCGGCGCTGTCCGGACAGGGAAGTGCGTCGCCACTCGCACGGCGTGCCTGTCGGTGTGGCCGCACCGTCTGGCAGGCTTCGATCATGAACATGCACATCGTGTTGCTCTATGGATGCGCGGTGGCCGTCATCGTGCCGGGCATCCGCCTCTTGACGACCCTCGCCGCGGCGGACGGCGGGGAGACGCCTCCTCCCGTGGCCTTGCTGCGGGCGTGGCGCCGGCCGGTCCCGGGAGTCGCCGTGGGGCTGCTGGCAGCCATGGTGGTGCTGGGTGTGCTCCAGACGGTCGTCCCCGGCACGATCAATGCGCTGGCGCGACACCCTCATGGTGCGTGGTGGCGAGCGGTGACCGCCTTGGCGGTGCAGTCGTCAGGATGGATCCAACTCCTGTTCAACCTGGCCGCCCTCGCGGTTGTGGCTCCGGTTGCCGAGCGGCAGTTCGGCCCCTGGCGGACGATGCTGGTCTTCGCCGCGAGCGGGGTCACCGCCCAGGCGGTGAGCATGGCCGGCTGGAGCGTTCGGGGAGGCGGCGACTCGGTGGCGATCTGCGGCCTCGTGGGCGCGCTCGCCACCTGGTACGCGGTGCGCGGCAGCGTCGTCGCCCTGCGGTGGGTGTCTCTCCTCGTCCCCGCCGCAGGTCTGGTCCTGTGTCTCCTCACCAACAACCACGGCGTGGGCCTTCTTGTCGGCGCCGCGCTGGGAGTCGGACTGACAGTGCCCGCGCGCTCGCCCCTGTCGGCATGACCCGGCGTGACGGCTGGTGGTCGCGTCGGTGTCGGGCATGGTGAACCCGTGCACGGTGCAGGGTAGATCTAGGAGGTGTGGTCGACGCCCCCCGGCGGCGACCTCGGGCCGGGTGGTGAGGAACTGGCCGGGGTGTCCACAGGGGACCCGCTGCTGTCACCCGGACGGGGCCCGTGCAAGATGGCGCTGCCGGCCAGAACCGTGGTCGACCCCAAGCCCGAGGAAGACCCATGTCGACCGCTGAACCCTGGCCCCCGGCACCCATCGCGCCGTGGCCCCCCGCCCCTCCCCGACGATACGGAAAGTGGCTCGCCCTCGGCGGCTGTACCGGAGCCCTGGGCTGCGCCGCATTGGTGGTCCTGGCAGTGGTCTGCGCCGTGGTGGCGTTGGTCGCGATGGTCTTCTGGGGCCGCATCTGGGAGCCCGGAGCTCCGGGCGACGCCCTCGTGCTGACGAATGCCGAGGCGGCAGGAGTGTGGGAAGACGGACGAGGCGGCAGCCTGGTCCTGGCCGGGGACGGGACGTTCAGCGCCTCATCGGCCTGTGGCGACTACTTCGACCCCCAGAGCCGGGCCAGCTCCGGCTTCGGCCTCGCCCCGTCCAAGACGGGTACGGGGACCTGGGAACTCCGATCGGCGTCAACGGTCGAGGGCGGGCCGCGGCAGTCGACCGTTGACATCGCATTCGGCCCCGGCGGTGTGAGCAGCAGTTACGAGGCGACCGGCACGACCGCGGCCCCGATGCTCTGGGCATACATCGGTGATCCCGACGACGGGGATCGCTGCATCCTCAAAAAGGCGGCAGTCTCCGGCGCGTACGGCGAAACGCGCTCCGAACCCGGCACCGGCGTGCCCGTGTCCGTATCCGCGTCGGTGTCCGTGCCCACCCGCGACCGGCCTCGCACACGGGCACCCCGGGACTGCTTCTCCCGGGACTGCACGAGCGTGCCGACCGCCTCGCTCTGCGGGTCCCGGCCGTCGGCCGGCGCGCACGGCCCGTGTAGCTGACGGCCGCTGTCGGGGGGATCCGCGGACCCGGCTCCTTCACGGGTTCACCGGCGTGGTGCCTTCGGTTGGTCGAGGTGGGGTGCGAGTGGGGCCAGTGTGGTGGGCCGCACGGCGCCGGATGCGGCCGAGCCGCGCAGCAGTTCGGTCAGGTCGTGGGGCTGGGCCGGCTCAGCGGTGGGGGCCGCCTCCGTGATGCGGTCCAGCCGGAAGCCCCGGCCGGACCGTCGTGTGCGGCACCAGGCGATGAGGTACCACCGGCCTTCGGCGGTGAGCAGCCCGGCCGGTTCCACTTCACGGTCGCTTCCGCGGCCTGCCGCGTCCGTGTAGGTCAGCCGAAGGACCGTGTTCGTGCTGAGGGCCCGTTCCACCGCGGCGCGGACCGTGGAGTCGGTCGGCGAGGGCTGCGCCACGATCCGTACGGCCAGTTGCCGCGCCGCCGCCGAGGCGGTCCCGGTCATCGAGGCCGCGATCTTCTGGGCCGCGGTACGGGCCGCACCGGCGTACGGGGCGCAGGCATCGGCGGCGGCGAGGGCCACGGCCAGTGCCGAGGCTTCATCGGCGGTGAAGTGGATCGGGGGCAGGGTCATCTCCCGGTCGATGGACCAGCCCCCGCCCCGCCCGGTTGTGGTGCGTACCGGGACACCGGTCTCCATCAACGCCTGCAGGTCACGCTGCACCGTACGCGTGCTCACCTCGAACCGCGCGGCGAGCGCCGAGACCGTCATCGGCCGCGGCGCCACCGCGCGCAGTTCCTCCACCAGGGCATAGAGCCGGACCGTACGGTTCATGCCGACGACGCTAGCGTCCCGCGGAGGCCAGGAACTCCTGCTCGCGCCGCAGTTGCCGCTCGGTGACGGTCAGCGGGAACAGGGTGAAGCCGTGCATGGCGCCGGCGACGAGTTCGAGTTGCGCGGGCGCGCCCGCCGCTCGCCACCGCCCGGCCAGGAACACCGAGTCGTCCAGCAACGGATCCTCGGTGCCGACGACGATGCGGGCCGGCGGCAGGCCGGCGAGGTCGGCGTACAGCGGCGAGACCTCGGGATCGCGGCGCTGCTCCGCCCCCATGCCGGGCGTGCACTGCTCGTAGGTCCACCGCAGCGTGTCGGTGTTGCTCAGCAGCCGCCGGGAGCCGAACGCTCGCTGGCTCGGTGTCATCGACAGGTCGTAGGGGCCGAAGAGCAGGTGGGCCGCCCGGAAGGCGCCGGTGACGCCGTGCCGGTCGCGAAGGCGCAGCAGCGTCAGCACGCTGAGGTGGGCTCCGGCCGATTCGCCCCCGATCAGCAGCCGTTCGGTGCCGAACTCGGCCGCGGCGTGCTTCACCAGCCATCGGGCCGCCGCTTCGCAGTCGTCGGGCCCGGCGGGGAAGGGGTGTTCGGGTGCGAGGCGGTACTCCACGCTGACCACGGCCAGCCGTGCCCGCTCGGCGAGGCGCCACAACCTCTCGTCCTGACCGTCCGAGGAACCGAACATCCAGCCGCCGCCGTGGATGTGGAGGTACACGCCGTCGACGTGGTCCGGCCTGAAGACCCGTACCGTCACCCCGCCCTCGACGATGCGGTCCTGACCGCGCGCCAGTCTCACCGGTGGCGTGTCGCCGCCGAGCCGGTTGCGCCGCAGGCCGGCCAGCAGGGCCGCGTCCGGCGTTCCCGCGCGCTGCGGCCGGCTCGCGGCGGTGGCCTCGAACCGCTCGTTGAACGTCAGGGTCTCTGCGAGGCGGTCCTCGTCTGTGATCATCATGTCGCTCATGCTCACAGCCGTGCGCGACAGCGTGATGTCACCCTTTTCCGGAGAGCTGCGTCACACTCCTGCCGTATCGGCGAATCCGTGAATCGGCGAATCGGCGAATCGCACGACCGGGGCGGTCACGAGGTGCGGAAGCTGCCGCTGTACACGTCCGTACGGTTCTGCGGAGCGTGGGAGTGGGTCTCGGTGAGCACCGCCCGTACTCCCTTCCCGTCCGCCACCAGGCCTTGGTAGTCGCCGAGGAAGTAGCCCCCGGCGAACGGCGCCTGCAGCCAGTCGAAGACCCGTGAGATCCGTCGTTCGCTCCGCAGCTTCGGTTCTCCGTGCGGCAGCGTGGCCAACTGGTAGGCGGTGGGCAGGGTGGTGGTGTCGCCCGGCCTGAGGAAGCGCAGGTCGTAGTAGGTGAGCGCGACCGTGCCCCGCTCGTCGACCGCGATCGACGGGGAGAAGGCCGGCACGCCCTCCGGGCTGATCAGCTCCGGGGTCCCCCAGGTGCGACCGCCGTCGGTGGAGCGCACCAGCTGGACGGAGTCGAAGCTGCCGCCTGAGAAGTCCGAGCCCTCGTAGGCCATGTACAGCGTGCCCGTCTTCGGGTCGACGGCCGGGCTGGGCAGGGTGGATCCGGCGCGCAGCGCCTTGGTGGGGTCGTTCGGGTCGACCTCCGGTACGGAGGTGTCCCGGGCCACGGTGACCGGGGCGCTCCAGGTCTCTCCGGCGTCGGTCGAGGTGACCACCTGGTAGTGGGCCTCGACGACGGTGGTCAGGTCGTCGGCGAGGGTGATCCGGTCGAAGAAGTCGTACAGGGCGCCGGTGCGCCGGTCGACGACGATCAGATGGCCGATGGTCTGGGTGTTGGGCACGCCGCTGGTGTCGACGAACCGCCGTGCCTCGCTCCAGGTGCGGCCGCCGTCGCGGGTGAGGGAGATGTAGCCCGGTCCGTCGAGGGAACTCGGGCCGGGCGGGTCGTTGTCGAGGCGGTCCCAGACCTGGTAGGCGGTGCCCTTGCGGATGGGGTCGGCGGTGAGCGAGGGCTTGTCGTTGAAGAACGGCTCTTCGTCGACGTGCGTGGTGGTGAGGTTCCGCCAGGTGCGGCCGCCGTCGCGGGACGTGGCGGCGAGGAGGGCGCTGCGCGTGCTCTTCGTGAAGTCGACGCCCTCCCCGCCCGCGTAGACGGTGCCGTCCGGTCCGGTGCTCACCCAGGGGTCGGTGGCCCGTTCGAAGTCCGCGCCGCCCGGGGCGCAGAGACTGAACGGCAGCGTGCTCGGGTGGAAGGTGCGGCCGTCCGTGGTCCAGGCGGCCGCCAGACCACGGGCGCCGCCGTCGTTCCAGCGGTCCTGTTGGAACACCGTGACCACGCGCTTCGGGTCGCGGGGATCGACGGACAGGTAGGGCTCGACCTCGGTGCCCGGGTAGACGACGCTGTCGGGGGACCTCGCGCCGATGGTGCAGTCCGCGTACGGGTCGCCGTCGGACACCTGGGCCAAGGGCGCGCCGTCGGGGTTCCGGTCCGCTGCGGCGGGAGCCGCGCCGGTGACCGTGGTGAGCAGGATCGCGGCGGTGGCGACAGCGGTCACGGGCAGGAAGACGCGCATGCGGGATCTCCTCGGGCCTCGGCGGCCGGGGTGTGCGGGACCGCCGTCAGCGGGGCGGCGTGGGGTGCCGCGGAGGCGTACCGGAACCCGATGGCGGGACGACTCCGCTTGATCCTCTTCGGCGCCGCGGCCGGTGTCCTTGATGGGCCGGACGGCGGAGTCCTGGCAGCCGGTGTCTTCCGGCGCCCCCTCCCCGCGGACCACCGCCCGCACGCCCGTCGCGCGGGCGGGCCGTTTCGGCGGTCGTGGTGTGGAGCGTGCCGATGAGGAGGCTCCCGATGCGCAGGGTCACGTATTCGCTGGGCGTCTCACTTGCCGGCTACGTCGTCGGGCCGGACGGCGGCGGCTTCAACCCGGTCAGCCGTCCTACGGCCGACACCACGGCGCCCGACCCGTCCTCCGCCGTCATGTGCCGCGCCACGGTCGCGGCGGCCTGCATGTACGACGGCTCCCGCACCACCCGCGCGAGCGCGTCGCCGAGGCCCTCTGCGGTGAGGGAGCGGAACGGGATCGGGGCCGGGGCCGCGCCCACCGCTGCCAGCCGTCCGGCCCAGAAGGGCTGGTCGGCGGTCACCGGCACCGTGACCGACGGCACGCCGGCGCGCAGCGCCGCCGCCGTCGTGCCGGCCCCGGCGTGGTGGACGACGGCGGCCAGCCGCGGGAACAGCAGGGCGTGCGGAAGGTCACCGACGGTCAGGACGTCGTCCCCCTCGGCGGCGAGCCCGGCGCTGCCCGACTGCAGTACGCCGCGCAGCCCCGCCCGCCGCAGTGCGCGTACGGCGATACCGCTGAGGCGTTCCCCCTCCCCTCCGGCCATGCTGCCGAAGCCGACGAGCACCGGGGGCGGCCCCGCCGCCAGGAAGTCCTCCAACTCCGCGGGCAGCCGCCGGTCTCCGCCGACGTACGGCCACCAGGGGCCGGTCACCGCCAGGCCGGCCGGCCAGTCGGACGGGCGCGGCACCAGTGCCTCGCTGAAGCCGTGCAGAACGGGCCACCCGGATTCCTCCTGGCGCCGGCGCATGCGTGCCGCCGTCAGCGCCGGCAGCTCCAGGCGGGCGCGCAGCCGGGCCACCGCCGGCTCGAAGACCCGGTCGGCCATGCCCAGGGCGAATCGCCCGGCCGCGCGGTTGCCGAACCGGCCCAGCGACCGGGTCCCCGTCACAGTCGGGGGAAAGTCGCCCGTCGGAGTGGTCGGCTGGAGGTACACGCCGATGCCCGGTATCCCGGTGGCCTCCGCGACGTGCCAGCCGAGCGGTGCGGTGGTGGCCGACAGCAGGAGCAGGTCCGTGTCCCGGTCCACCGCTTCGGCGAACCCCTCCCCCAGTTCGGTGACGAACGCGGCGGCCGCCCTCAGCAGTTCGCGCCTGCCCCGGACCGCCCCGTGCGCACGGTGGTCCGCCGGCAGGGGCCGGAACTCCAGTCCGGCTTCGTCGGCCAGGGGCTCGAAGGTCTCCGTGGCGGCCAGCGCCACCTCGTGCCCGGCACGGCGGAGTGCGACGCCCAGCCCGGTGTAGGGGGCGACGTCACCGCGCGAGCCGGCCGTGGCGATCAGGATCCTCATGGGTCTTCCTCACGTGTGGTGCGTTCGGTGCGGGCAGGGCACCTGTACGGCGCGAGGCGTTCGCGTGGACCGCCTCGTGCAGGTAGGCGGCCAGCCCCGGCCGCTGCTGAGAGGGCGGCACCACGAGGGCGAAGGCCCGCGGGTCGGCGGCGAAGTCGGCGGCGACGCGCCGGTGCATGTCGGGCGGGCACGGCGTGAACCAGCGGGTCACGTGCAGCCGGTGTGCCTCGGCGACGTCCATCGCCCGTTCGCCGTCCGCCGGTTCGCCGTCGTCGAAGGCGGCGAGCAGCTCCGCACGCCAGTCGGCGGCCTCGGCCATGAGCCGGCGCCAGTCCTCCTTGGTGTGGGCCGCGGCACGGGCCATCGCCTGCCGGTGCCCGTCGGAGTCCCGCCACTTCAGCTGCGCTTCGGTGGCGTAGCTGAGGTCGAAGACGATCTCGCCGAAGACCTCGAACCGCTCCTCGGGCGTCAGGGACACCCCGGTCTGCTGGACCTCGACCGCCCGCTCGGCCACCTCTGCCAGCCGCTGCAGACGGGCGATCTCCTCGGCCAGCCGCCGCTGCCGCGTCCGCAAGTGGTCCAGTGCGTTCGCCTGCGGGTCGGCCAGGATCGCGGTGATCTCGTCGAGGGAGAAGCCCAGTTCGCGGTAGAAGAGGATCTGCTGGAGCCGCGCGAGGTCGGCGTCGGCGTAGCGACGGTACCCGGTCCGGCTCCGGTCGCCGGGCGACAGGAGCCCCGTCCGGTCGTAGTGGTGCAGCGTGCGTACGGTGACCCCGGCGAAGGCCGAGACCTGACCGACGGTGTAGCCCATGGGCCTGCCCTTTCGTTCAGTCACAGCCTGAAGCCTGACGTAGGGGAAGGGTCAACCCGTCGCGGGTGCGGAGGCGGCCGGCAGCCGGCTGGGGAAGGGGCGCGGGGCCGTGTCGGCTCCGACCGGGCGATGGGGTCTGCTGGTCGGAACCTGTCACCGGCCGTGACTCGCCGGCCGGCGAGGGGATCCGCGTACGGCCTCCCCGGCGGCATCGACACCGTCACCCGGTACGCCGGGGAACGCCGGTGACCGGCTACGCAGCGCCCCGCACGGCCACGCGCACTTCCCGCCGGACGGGCGCGCAGCCGTGCGTTCGGCGGGGAGTGCGGAGGGAAGTGCGGTGGGTCGTGGCGCGGTGTCATCCGCCCGGCCGGCGGACGCCGTTGGCGGTCCGGCGGTAGGGGGGCGGCCGTGGGTCCCGTCTCGGTGGGTTCGTAGTGGTGGACGGTCGCTGTGACCGTCTCTGCCCCGTTCCCCACCAGGCGGCCGAACAGGGCCCTCGGCGACCGCGGGGTCGGTGCTCGCCCTGATCGTGCTCGCGCAGTCGGGGCCACCGCCGGACGGCATGGCGTCCCGCAAGGTGCTCCAGTACTGCCGGACCGGCCGCACCGCGGACGCACGGGTGCGCTGCCTGCTACGGCAGCGCACCCGTGCCGGGCTGTCGGCGGCGAACCGTCAGCCGCGCCGTCCTTCGCGGGCGAGGGCCGGCACGAAGCGGGCCGCGTCCAGCGTGCCGATACCGGTGGCCATGTCGTAGCCGTTCACCGCGGTGTAGCCGGTGACGCCCTGGTAGCTGTTGTTCGTACCGTCGTTGACGTCGACGATGCCGGTGGAGCGGTCGTAGGCCGAGCGCCCGTACAGGCGGTACAGCGCCTCGTTGATGTTGCCCAGGCGCTTGCCCGCGGCCTGGTCGGCCAGGGCCACGATGCCGGAGAACAGCGGGCTGGACTCGCTGGTGCCGCCGGAGACGTCCCAGCCGGTGGCCGCCGGGTCGTAGCTGGTGTAGATCCACGCGCCGCCGTCGACCGCGGCGGCCATCGAGATGTCCGGGGTGCCGCGCTGCGCGCCGACGATGTTCTTGACGCCGTTCTGGAAGGCCGGGCGCTTGAACACGTGCGACTGGCCTCCGCCGCCCGCGCCGTTGTCGTTGTAGACGCTCTCGGGGGCGGTCCGCTTGCCCGCGTCGTCCAGGTGCAGCTGGGTTCCTCCGATCGAGGTCACCAGCGGGTCGGAGGAGGGCCAGGAGTTGACGGGGTGGTCGTAGTAGGCGCTGCCGTCGGCGTTGTAGTCGGTGGCTCCGCCGTCGCCGGAGGAGGCGAGCACGGTGACGTGTTTGCGCGCCGCGGCCTCGTAGGCGTAGCGCAGGTTCTTGATGCTGGAGAAGTCACCCTTGTCGAAGCCGGGGAAGGTGTTCTCGGTCGCGCCGAAGCTCTGTGTGATCACGTCGCCGATGCCGCGGTCGATCAGGGACTTCTCGGCATCCATCATCTCCGGCAGGCCGGTGGTGCCCTCGGTCTCCGCGACCGCCGTCTCGACCAGGACGATCTTCGCGTCCGGCGCCATCGCGTGCGCCATCTCCACGTCGAGGGCGGTCTCGCCGGCCCAGCCCAGCATGTCGGCGTTCTTGGGGTCCCACGCGGGGACGTTGCCCCACTTGACCACCTCGACCTGGGTGCTGGGTATCCCGAACTGCTTGCTGTAGACGTCCAGGTCGTGCTGGACGGTCGGCGAACCGAAGGAGTCCACGATGACGATCGTGCGGCCCTTACCGGTGATGCCCGCCTTGTACAGCGGGTTCAGGTCGTACGCCGCGCGGTACTGCAGCGGGGTGTAGCAGGCGATCTTCCATTTGGTCCGGCACTCCTCGGTGGAGAGCGGGCTGCCCACCGAGCGGATCAGCTGGTGTCCCGCGATGGCCGGACGGGCCACGGTGCGCGGGACCGCGGAGGTGTGCGGCGCGGAGGCGGTGGCGGCTCCGGTCGGTGGGGCGGCCGCCATCGCGGTGAGCGCGAGACCGGCGGCAGCGGCCGTTGCGGCCGCTGCGCGCGGCCACGTACGACGAACTGGATGCATTGCAGACTCCCTGGGGGGGTGGCGCCGCGCAGAGCGGCTACCGAGATCACACCCGGCAAGTCATGTGCAGGACAAGGGTGTTTGACGCTTGATGCCGAACGCTTTACCTGAATGCGCAGTACGCCGCCTCCACGGCCCGCCTCCACCGCCACGTCCCGGCCACCGGTGTGGGCCCTCCGTGGACCCACCCCCGGCCTGAGCAAGTCCCGCCCCAGGTCAGCCCGGTCGGGCCTGACCGAGCCGGCCGATCACCACCCCAATGTGTCCGCTCAGCGAACACCGAACAGCGAAATCCGGACTCCCTGCGGCCAATTCGTGACGCGTCCCTGACAAAGATCGCGATCGCTGGCACTCTCTCCCACATCCCCAGCACGGACCAGCTCCGCACGCTCTGCCCGGACGGCCTCATCCCGGTCGCCCGGTAACCCCCCACACGCAGAAGGAGTTCAGCGTGAAGTCCACGCATCGCCGCAACGCCACCGCCACCGGTGCCCTGCTCGCCGCGGCCGCCCTGCTCACCGTAGGTGTCCAGGCGGGCAGCGCCAGCGCGCAGCCCGAAGGATCCGCGAACACCGCAGCCCCCAAGGGCCAGCCGGTGCGCAACCCGGGCGCGCTGCCCGCACAGCTCACCCCGTCCCAGCGCGCCGAGCTCATAGCCAAGGCGCAGAGCACCACGGCCGCCACGGCCAAGGAGCTCGGCCTCACCTCCCAGGAGAAGCTCCTCGTCCACGATGTGGTCAAGGATCAGGACGGTACCACCCACACCCGGTACGAGCGCACGTACGAGGGACTCCCGGTCCTCGGCGGCGACCTGGTCGTCAACCGCTCGGCGGCCAACACGACGCAGAGCGTCAGCAAGGCGTCCACCGCCCAGCTGGCGGGCGTCTCCACCTCCGCCCCGGCCGACGCTCCGGCGGCCGCCTCCACCCAGGCCCTCGACGCCGCGAAGGCGGTCGGCTCCAAGGCCGCCAAGGCCGACGTCGCGCCCCGCAAGGTCGTGTGGATGGCCAAGGGCGTGCCGACCCTCGCCTACGAGACCGTCATCGGCGGCCTCCAGGACGACGGCACCCCCAACCAGCTCCACGTCATCACCGACGCCAAGACCGGTGCGAAGCTCCACCAGTGGCAGGGCATCGAGACCGGTGTCGGCAACACCCACTACAGCGGTCAGGTCACGCTCGGCACCTCGAAGTCCGGTACGAGCTTCACGATGAACGACAGCGGCCGCGGCGGCCACAAGACGTACAACCTGAACCACGGTACGTCCGGTACGGGATCGCTCTTCAGCCAGTCCACCGACACCTGGGGCAACGGAGCCAACTCCAACGCCGCCACCGCGGGCGCCGACGCCGCCTACGGCGCCGGGGTCACCTGGGACTTCTACAAGAACATCCTCGGCCGCTCCGGCATCCGCGGCGACGGCGTCGCCGCCTACTCGCGGGTCCACTACGGCAACGCGTACGTCAACGCGTTCTGGGACGACGGCTGCTTCTGCATGACCTACGGCGACGGAACGGGCAACAACGACCCGCTGACCTCGCTGGACGTCGCCGGCCACGAGATGACGCACGGCGTCACCGCCGCCACCGCCGGCCTGAACTACAGCAACGAGTCGGGCGGCCTGAACGAGGCGACCTCCGACATCATGGGCACCTCGGTCGAGTTCTACGCCAACAACCCCAGCGCGCCGGGCAACTACCTCATCGGCGAGCAGATCAACATCAACGGCGACGGCACCCCGCTGCGCTACATGGACAAGCCGAGCAAGGACGGCGGGTCCGCGGACAGCTGGTACTCCGGCGTCGGCAACCTCGACGTCCACTACTCCTCGGGCCCGGCGAACCACTGGTTCTACCTGGCCTCCGAGGGCTCCGGCGCCAAGACGGTCAACGGCGTCAGCTACAACTCGCCGACCTCGGACGGCCTGCCCGTCACCGGCATCGGCCGGGACAAGGCGCAGCTGATCTGGTACAAGGCCCTCACCACCAAGTTCAACTCCAGCACGGACTACGCGGGTGCCCGTGAAGGCACGATCGCCGCGGCGACCGAGCTGTACGGCGCCGGCAGCGCCGAGGTCAAGAACGTCACCGACGCGTGGGCCGCCGTCAACGTGGGCGCCCGCTCGGGCGGTGGCACCACCACCCCGGGCAACGTCTTCGAGAGCACCGCCCAGGTCGCCATCCCGGACTCCCCGGGCCCCGCGGTCACCTCGTCGGTCAACGTCACCGGTGTCACCGGCAACGCGCCGAGCGCCCTCAAGGTCGGCGTGAAGATCACCCACACCTACGTCGGTGACCTCCAGATCGACCTCGTGGCGCCGAACGGGACCTCGTACCGCCTGCAGAACTCCTCCTCGGACTCCACGGCGAACCTCGACAAGACGTACACGGTCAACGCCTCGGCCGTCGCGGCCAACGGCACCTGGAAGCTGAAGGTCCAGGACAAGGGAGCCGCGGACGTCGGCACCATCACCGATTTCAAGCTCACCTTCTGATCGCCTGACCGCACGTGATCTGAGGTTTCAAAGGGCCTGATGGCCTGATCCCACGTATGCCGAAACCCCCGCCTCCAGGACACAGGAGGCGGGGGTTTCGTGCGGCGAATGGCGCGCGGCCCTGCGCGCTGCGGCCCGGCGATGTCGTCGAGCGTCAACAACCATGCGGGAACGACACACCTAGCCGTACGGGTTGAGTGCCCAGAAGCGGACGATGTCGCTGCGACGGTCGAACCACAGGTGGGTGGTGTGGCCGCTTTCGTCACGGTCGAGCTCGTGCGACCGGATCCACTGCGGGTCCTCCGGCCCCTCGCCCCTGAGCGGCTTCTCGAACCACGAAGAGAAGTCATCGGCCGGCCCTTCGGAGACGAAGGCGTGGGCCGCCGTCAGCTCGGCACGCTTCCCCGGTGTCAGCTTGGCGAATCCCGAGATCACCAGCTCCGGCGACGGCAGGTCCCGCTCGTTGTCCCGGCTGCTCACCCACTTGGCATCGGTGAGCGGGCCCAGCAGCGGGAACGCCCGCTCCAGCGGTGCGGGGTCGGTGTGCCAGTCCTCCGCGGCTCCGTTCGCCACCTGACGCAAGCCCCACCAGGCGGGTAGAACCGCGAGCGCCGCCCCGATCCCGATCACCTTCCGTCGCTCCACCGCGTCCCCCTCATCCCTGACTTCGCGGGCACCCCGTCTGGCACGAGCACCTCACCCGGACCACCTGTCAGGCACAACCGAACACGATCCCCGGACCGAAGCGCTGCCTACACCGCCAACCCGTTCCCCAAGGGTGAGGGCAGCCGATCGTTGCGCGCAACGTCCCGTCCGGGAAGCATCCCGCCGTCCTCATGCCCGCCCCGCTGATCGGCCTCGGCCCGCGGGCCACCGAGGCCCGCGCACCCCTCCCGCCCCGGCGCAGGCTCGCACGCGCTGCCGGGCGGTGCCGCGCCCCCCGGTGCCGCCCGCCCGGACGAGCGGCCGGGGGCACCGGCCACCAAACGCCCTGCGCCCGTCAGCGCCGCCCGGGCATCCGCCCCTCGCGCCTCACGGGCTGGGCGGCGCGTAAGGCGTTCCTAGTTCCCGATACCGCTGCTGCCGATCCCCGAGTTGCCGATGCCGGCGCTGCCGATCCCCGAGTTGGCGAAACCCGCGTTGCCCAGGCCCCAGTTGGCGATGCCGGCGTTGCCGACGCCCTTGTTGGCGATACCCGCGTTGCCGACACCCGAATTCCCGATACCCGAGTTCCCCACTCCGTCCGCGCTGGCCACCGCAGCTCCGCCGAGGGCCAGGAGCGCGGCCGTGCCCAGCACAGCTGCCATGCGGAGAAGACGTGTACGCATTATCAGATACCTCCTGTTTTCGGACTATTGCCCCCTATCTGTAGCATGCCGAGATCCGGGAAACCGACATTCCGCCCCTCGACACCGTCCGCGGCACCACTCGGCCGGAGGCTGTCACCAGATCGGTGTACCGCTGCCGGGAAGGACGAGTCCTGCTCCACGCGCCCCGCCGGATACCGAGGGCGGGCGCCCGTCACGCCCGCCGAGCCGCCTCCGGAGCCCGACCGATCAGGCGGCACTCTGCAGACCCGGGCCAGGGCGGGGTCGCTCCGCAGCGGAAACGGTTGCGGCCGACGTGCGGTCGCCCGGCGACGACCCCGACGACCCAGGCCCCCGGTCGCAGCTCTATCTCCGGTAGTAGTCGGCGATGGGGGTGCGCGCCTCGTCGAACAGGGCCGGGCCGTCCTGCGGTGTCGTCGGCCAGGCACCCGACTCCGGGTTGAGCTCGACGAGTTGCGCTGTGGAGAGCGCGTAGACGACACGGCCGAGTCCGGAGCGGACGATTCCTCCGGCGCACATGCCGCACGGCTCGCAGCTGGTGTACAGCGTGGTGCGTGCGGCCGTGTGCCCGTCGAGTTCGCGGGCCGCCCAGCGGGAGAGTTTGAGTTCCGGGTGGGCGCTGATGTCGTTGTCGCGTCGCACCGTGTTGTGGGCTTCGGCGAGGATCGTGCCGTCCGGGCCGGCGAGCAGGGAGCCGTACGGCGCGTCGCCCAGGGTGACGGCATGGGCCGCGATGGCGATCGCCCGCCGCAGGAGTGCCTCGTCGGCAGTGGTGATCATGAGAGTGTCCTCCGGTGTGCGGCCACGGCGGTGAGCGCCTGCCAGGCCTCGTGGGGCCGGCGGGTCGCCTCCGGATCTCCGTGGTACGGGTCGAGCACGACGGTGTCGGCTCCGAGGTCGTGGAGTCGGTCGAGGTCGTCGAGGACCTGATCGAGGGTGCCGGTACCCGCGAGCCGCTCGGGGTCGGTGATCGGTGCGGTGGTCAGCCGAAGGGCGATGCGGGGTGCGAACCCCGGCAGCGAGTGGTTCGCCAGGACCGAACGCATCCAGGGAAGGGTGCCCCGCAGCGGATGCCAGGCATCTCCGAACCTGATGGCCCGCCGGATCCCCGCGTCACTGTTGCCGCCGACCCAGACGGGAATCGGGGCGGCGTGCTCGTCGGCCTCCTCGTGCCAGGCCTTGCGCAGGGCGACGAGGTGTTCATCGGTGAGCCTGCCGCGCGCGGTGAACGGGACGCCGAGCGCGGCGAATTCCTGACGGGCCCAGCCCACTCCCACGCCGAGCACGAGCCTGCCGCCGCTGAGCTGGTTGAGGTTGGTGGCCATCCGTGCCACCAACAGCGGATGCCGGTAGGGCAGTACGAGCACGGTCGTACCCAGCCGCACCCTGGTGGTGATGCCGGCCAGCCATGACAGCGTGGTGAACGGCTCGTAGAAGGGTGCGGGATAGCGCGCGGCCACGTCCGGAGTGACGGCCACGTGATCCGACACCATGAGGAGGTCGAAGCCGAGCTCCTCCACGATGCGTGCCCACTCGCGCAGCACGCCGGGGTCGGTCCCAGGCCCGAAGTTCGGTACGTTCACGCCAAGTTGCATGGACGGAGGCTATCTCGGCGATCAAGGAATCTGGAATACGGTTCTCCTGGTCGGACCGCCGTTCTTCCGGAAGTTTCCCGGTAGGGTCGCGATATGACCGGGAACCTTGATGACATCGACTGGGCGATCATCGACGAGCTGCAACGGGACGCGCGCATCTCCCTCAGCGAGTTGGGACGGCGTGTGAGTCTCGGCTCGTCAGCCACCACCGAGCGGGTGAGGCAGCTGGAGGCGGCGGGCGTCATCACCGGATACCGCGCCGTGGTCGATCTGGGCAAGGTCGGCTACCCCGTGCTCGCCGTCGTCCGGCTGAAGTACCCGGGCAACCGCCATCAGCCGTTGCACCGGCTGCTCGCGGAGCGACGGGAGGTCCTGGAGTGCCTGCGCACCACCGGCGACGACTGTTACACCCTGAAGGTGGCCGCGACCTCCATGGAGCAGTTGGAGACCATCATGGACGAACTGGCCGGCTTCGGAAGTACGACCACCAGCGTCGTCTACGGCCAGACGCTGCCCTATCGCGGACCCAGCAGGCCCTGACGGACGACTTCATCACCTGGCTCGTGCCGCTCAGGGGGACAAGGCCGGCCGAGCCCGGCATCGGGTTGCTGAGCGCCGTGGCTCTCGCCGAGCTCATGCGCCTACGAGGCGGGGCTCGTCACGGTGTGACGAGGATCCCGCCGCCCCGTACGCGCGCCGTCAGCGGATCCTGTCGCCGTACACGTGGTCGACCGTCATCGTCATCAGCACCCGGCGGTCGGCCACCATCGCCGCCCGGTACTCGTCCCAGTCCGGGTGCTCGCCGGCCGCGGTCCGGTAGTAGCGCACCAGCGCCTCGACCTCGGGGCCCTGCGGGTCGGTCCCGGGCCCCGTCAGGGTGACGGTCCCTTCGGCGGTGGCCCAGGCCCAGCCGTCGGGGCGGGTGACCTCCAGGGCTGCGCGGGGATCGCGGCGCAGGTTCGTCGTCTTGGCGCGGCCCTCGGTCATCGAGACGTAGAGGACGTCGGCGGCCCGGTCGTAGAAGGGCATGACGGGCGAGAGCTGCGGACGGCCGTCCGCCTTGATCGTCGCGAGGACACCGAGGCGGCTTTCCGCGAGCAGTGCGCGCGGGTCGTACGAGGTGGTGTTCATGACCAATGCCAAGTCCGTGCCCGGCGGCGTCTATTCCCGCCTCACCCGGATGGACGCCCATACGGGCGAACGGCCGCCCGCCCCCCGCCGGCACCCTGGGCGCCGGGTGGTCAGGCGGCTCGCGTGAGCCGGTTCGCGAACGTCGAGACCGTGTACGTGCCGATGCCCAGGACCACCTCCAAGGCGTTCTGGCGCGTGTAGCCGGACTCCTGGAACCGCCCCAGGTCCTCATCACTCACCGCCCCCGACGACGCGAGCACCTGGAGGGTGAACTCCTCCACCGCCCGCAGTCGTTCCGGGTCCGGGGCAGGGCCCAGAGCGGTGAGCTTCGCCTCGTGCATGCCCACGCGGAGGTGGCACTGGTTGCGGGCGGCGACGGTCAGGATCACGGTTTCGCGGGAGCGGGGGTCCAGGGTGGTGGACTCGAAGATCTCACTTCGAGCTCCCGCTCCTCCTCTTCGCCGGCTTCCGCACCCTGATCGATCGACCGCACGCCCGCCTCGCCGCCGAGGGACACCCCGACCTGCGCCCCGCGTACGGCTTCGCCATGCAGGCCATCGGGCCACGAGGGGCGACCGCGAGCGATATCGGGCGCCGGCTCGGCGTGTCCAAGCAGGCCGCGGGCAAGACCGTGGACCGCCTCCTCGCCGTCGGCTACGCCGAACGCACCGACGACCCCGCGGACGCCCGCCGCAAGCTCGTCCGCCTCACTCCGCGCGGCTTCGACGCCCTGGCCCGTTCAGCCGCGATCTTCGACGACCTGCGGGCCCAGTGGGTCACGACCCTCGGCGCCGATCGCGTACGGGACATGGAGGCCGCGCTGCGCACCGTCGTACCGGCCGAAACCGCGTACCGGCTGGACGCCACGAGCTGGCTCGGAGGGGCCTGACGCGGGGCTCGCACACGCGCCGGCCGCGGGTATGCGAAAACGCCCGGCGGGGTGGTCCCTGCCGGGCGTTTTCGGATGCCCGCGGCCCGCGGCCTGCTGTCCGCTGTCGGYCGTCCGCCGGTGGTTTAGTACCAGTGGTTGTTCTGCCAGAAGTTCCAGGCGCCGACGGGGCTGCCGTAGCGGGAGTTCATGTAGTCCAGGCCCCACTTGATCTGGGTGGCCGGGTTG